>NZ_BCAZ01000006.1:0-166641 GCF_001320205.1 Pseudomonas sp. NBRC 111123 | reverse complement strand
TCATTGAATATCAAGGAGTTTGTCGTTCCGATGTCGCTGGAAGTGGGGCGCATTATAAGGGGATTCGAAACCCCGTCAACCGTTAATTTCATTTATTTGAAATATTCCAATCGAAAGGCTCAAAACAGGTACCCGGCCAGCCCCATTCTCAAACCGCCCTTCCCTGCTTCCGGGCAATCCTGGGAAGCACACGCGAAACCAGAGGTACCCGCATCAACATCAGCACAGCAGCCATGCATGCATAGATAGCCCACTCCCTCAGATCCGAACGAACGATCCACAGGAAATGCAGCAGTCCCAGCCCAAGCACCCCGTACACCAACTTATGCAGCTTCTTCCATCGCGCCCCCAGTCGCCGCTGGCTATATCGGTTCGAGGTAGCCGCCAGCACCAGCAACCCAAGAAAGCCGAGCGCACCGACAATAATGTATGGCCGCTTGCGCAGCTCAACCGCCAACTGCCCCCAATCCAGCCCGAGCATGAAGAACAGATAGGCCAGGATATGCAGCACGATATAGGCGAACACCCACAACCCCAGCTGCCGCCGCACCACGATCCAGCCTGACCACCCCGTCATCTTCTGCAGTGGCGTCATGCCCAGCGTTACCAGCAAAAATGTCAGCGCGCCGAGCCCAAGCCGATCCATCATGATCTTCCCGGGGTCCGGCCCCAGCAGATCCATCGCTGCCTCGTACAACCACCACGCGGGGAACAGGCACCCCACTATAAAGATGGCAAACCGAAACCAGGGATAGCGCATCAATAGTTCTTCCGCAGATCGAGCCCGGTATACAGCGACGCCACTTCATCGGCGTAGCCATTGAACATCTGTGTTTGTCGCACATTCGGACTGAACAGGCCGCTTGGTAAGCGCCGCTCGCGGGCTTGAGTCCAGCGCGGATGGTCAACGGTCGGGTTCACATTGGCGAAGAAGCCATACTCATCGGGTGCCAGCCCCTGCCAAGTCGTCCCCGGCTGTTCGGCCACCAGACTGATTCGCACGATCGACTTGATACTCTTGAAGCCGTACTTCCAAGGGACCACCAGACGTAACGGTGCGCCGTTCTGATTGGGCAGCTCCCGGCCATACATCCCTACCGCCAGAATAGCCAGAGGGTGCATCGCCTCATCAAGGCGCAAGCCTTCTCTGTAGGGCCAGTCGATCAAGGCAAAACCTGAGCGCTGCCCGGGCATATGCTGCGGATCCTTTAGCGTCTCGAAGCGCACGTAGCGCGCCTTCGAGGTCGGCTCGACCTGTTTGAGGACTTGCGCCAAGGGGAAGCCAAGCCAGGGAATGACCATCGACCACGCCTCGACGCAACGTAGCCGGTAGATACGCTCTTCAAGCTGATAGGGTTTGACGAAATCTTCCAGCGCGTAGCGCCCCGGTTTGCCCACCTCGCCATCCACCACTATCGACCAGGGCTCGGTCTTCAGGTTGCCGCCATTGGCGGCCGGGTCACCCTTGTCAGGCCCGAACTCATAGAAGTTATTGTAGTGGGTGGCATCCTTGAAGGGCGTGATCGCCTCGTCCTTGACCGTCACTGCCTGCCAGCGCGCAGCACCGAGCTTGTCGCTAAACCAGGCTGGCGCGGAGCCGGCCTCCACATCGGTATAACGCGATACTTCAACCGCACTAGCCGCAACGGGTAAAGCGCCCAGGGCCAGGCCGGCCAATGAGCCACCGAGCAGGGTACGCCGGGAAAGGTAGATGCCTTCGGGGGTGATCTCCGCTGCCTTGCAGTCGGAAGACCTGGGAAGCTTGATGAGCATGGTCGGCTCCACAGCACTGGATAACGGATGTACCAGTAAGACTATGGAGCCGGAGGGTTATTCCAACGTTAAATAATTATCACGCCTTGCGCCGACGACCGCGCAGCAGGAACTGGATCGGCCCCGATGCCGCATAGGCGAGGAAGATCAGCAGCAGGATGCGCGGTGGGTCGCTGAACACCACGGCAAACACCAGCACCACAGCCAGGATCGCCACGAACGGCACGCGCCCTTTGAGGTCCAGTTCTTTGAAGCTGTTGTACTTGATGTTGCTGACCATCAGCATGCCTGCAGCAGCCACCAGCAGCGCCACCAGGAACGACAGCTTGGAACCCTGGATGCCGTAGTCGCTGAACGCCCATACCGTACCGGCGACTACACCCGCGGCAGCCGGGCTGGCCAGGCCGATGAAGTAGCGCTTGTCGGCAGTGCCGACCTGGGTATTGAAACGCGCCAGACGCAGCGCCGCACCGGCCACATAGATGAAGGCGACCATCCAGCCTACCTTGCCCATGTCACCCAGCGCCCAACCAAAGGCCAACAAGGCCGGAGCCACACCGAAGGCGACCATGTCCGACAGCGAGTCGTACTCGGCACCGAAGGCGCTCTGGGTATTGGTCATACGCGCCACGCGGCCGTCGAGGCCGTCGAGCACCATGGCCACGAAGATCGCAATGGCGGCGAAGGCGAAATACTTGCTCGCCTCGCGTGGGTCGCCAGCGCTCTGCGCGCTCATCGAGCTGATGATGGAATAAAAACCGGCAAACAGGTTTGCGGTGGTGAACAGGTTGGGCAGCAGATAGATGCCGCGATGGCGCACCTTGCGCCCTTCGGCGTCATGCCCTTCTTCAACGTGCTCATCGACAGGTAGCAGGCTTTCGGCGTCGGAGGGCTTGTTCGGCTCTTCGGGACGTTCGCTCATGGAGGGTACCTTGCAACAGGATGGAAAATGTTCGACACGGGCCCGCGAAACAGGTTCTGACGGCGGGCCACTGGTCTGCTTTATACCAGAAGCTGACTGCCAGAACGAAAAAACGCGGCCGAAGCCGCGTTTTTCATCTTTCGATAAGACTTAGTTCTTGGTCTTGTCGACGATTTTGTTAGCCGAGATCCACGGCATCATCGAACGCAGCTGCTCGCCGATGATTTCGATGCCGTGAGCGGCGTTGTTGCGGCGCTTGGCGGTCATCGAAGGGTAGTTGGTAGCGCCTTCGGAGATGAACATCTTCGCGTACTCGCCGTCCTGGATGCGCTTCAGAGCGTTGCGCATTGCCTTGCGGGATTCTTCGTTGATGACTTCCGGACCGGTGACGTACTCACCGTACTCGGCGTTGTTGGAGATCGAGTAGTTCATGTTGGCGATGCCGCCTTCGTACATGAGGTCAACGATCAGCTTCAGCTCGTGCAGGCACTCGAAGTAGGCCATTTCCGGCGCGTAGCCCGCTTCAACCAGGGTTTCGAAACCGGCTTTTACCAGCTCGACGGTACCGCCGCACAGAACAGCCTGCTCACCGAACAGGTCGGTTTCGGTCTCGTCCTTGAAGGTGGTTTCGATGATGCCGGTACGGCCGCCACCGACGCCAGCGGCGTAAGACAGCGCAACGTTCTTGGCGTTGCCCGAAGCGTCCTGGTAAATAGCGATCAGGTCAGGGATGCCGCCGCCTTTGACGAACTCGGAGCGAACGGTGTGGCCCGGGGCTTTCGGCGCGATCATGATCACGTCGAGGTCGGCACGCGGAACAACCTGGTTGTAGTGGATCGAGAAGCCGTGGGAGAAGGCCAGGGTAGCGCCCTTCTTGATGTTCGGCTCGATCTCGTTCTTGTACAGCTGGCCCTGGAACTCGTCCGGGGTCAGGATCATGACCAGGTCGGCAGCAGCGACGGCGGTAGCCACGTCGGCAACTTTCAGGCCGTGGGCTTCAGCCTTGGCAACGGTAGCCGAACCTTTACGCAGACCGACGGTAACGTCTACACCGGAGTCCTTCAGGTTGCACGCCTGAGCGTGGCCCTGGGAGCCGTAACCGATGATGGCGACTTTCTTACCCTGGATGATGGAAAGGTCGCAGTCTTTATCGTAGAAAACTTTCATGAAAATACCCCTGGTTATATCTCGGCCCCTGCGGAGCCATCGCTAATTTTTGAATTTAGATGCTGAGCACTTTGTCGCCCCGGGCAATGCCGGTAACGCCGCTGCGCACGGTTTCGAGAATCGATGCGGTGCCGATCGCCTGGATGAAGCTGTCCAGTTTGTCGCTGGTGCCGCTCAGCTGCACGGTGTATACGCTGGCGGTTACATCGACGATCTGGCCACGGAAGATATCCGTGGTGCGCTTGATCTCGGCGCGCTGGGCACCGGTGGCCTTGACCTTGACCAACATCAGTTCACGCTCGATGTGAGCGCTTTCCGACAGGTCGACGAGTTTGACCACTTCGACCAGTTTGTTCAGGTTCTTGGTGATCTGCTCGATCACTTCGTCATGGCCAACGGTGGTCAGCGTCAGACGCGACAGGGTCGGGTCTTCGGTCGGCGCCACGGTCAGGCTTTCAATGTTGTAGTTGCGCTGGGAGAACAGGCCGACCACACGGGACAGAGCACCGGGTTCGTTTTCCAGCAGCAGGGAAATGATGTGCCGCATATCAGGTACGCTCCGTCTTGCTCAGCCACATGTCACGCATCGAGCCATCCTTGATCTGCATCGGATAGACGTGCTCGCTGCGGTCGACCGCGATGTCGATGAATACCAGGCGGTCCTTCATCGCAAACGCTTCTTCCAGCTTCGGCTTGAGGTCTTTCAGGCTGGTGATGCGGATGCCCACATGGCCATAGGCCTCGGCCAGCTTGATGAAATCAGGCAGCGACTCGACGTACGAGTGCGAGTGACGACCGTTGTAGGCCATGTCCTGCCATTGGCGGACCATGCCCAACACACCGTTGTTCAGGTTAACGATCTTCACCGGCAGGCCGTACTGCATGCAGGTGGACAGCTCCTGGATGTTCATCTGGATGCTGCCTTCGCCGGTCACGCAGGCCACGTCCTGATCCGGGAAGTTGAGCTTGACGCCCATCGCCGCCGGGAAGCCGAAGCCCATGGTGCCCAGGCCACCGGAGTTGATCCAGCGGTTCGGCTTGTTGAAGCGGTAGTACTGCGCCGCGAACATCTGGTGCTGGCCAACGTCGGAGGTGACGAAGGCATCGCCATTGGTCACTTCGCAGAGCGTCTCGATGACCTTCTGCGGCTTGATGACGTTCCCGTCGCCCTTGTCGTAAGGGAACAGCTCGCCATTGCCACGCCACTCGTCGATCTGCTTCCACCAGGCATCCAGCGCCGCCTTGTCAGGCTGCTCGCCGATTTCCTTGAGGATACCGAGCATTTCGCTGAGCACGCTGTCGACCGGGCCGACGATCGGCACGTCGGCCTTGATCATCTTGGAAATCGACGCAGGGTCAATGTCGACATGGATGATCTTGGCGTTCGGGCAGAACTTGGCCGGGCCGTTGACCACACGGTCGTCGAAACGCGCACCGACAGCGAAGATCACATCGGCATTGTGCATGGCCATGTTGGCGGTGAAGCTGCCGTGCATGCCGAGCATGCCGAGGAACTGACGGTCGGTACCCGGGAAGCCACCCAGCCCCATCAGGGTATTGGTGACTGGCAGGTTCAGCGATTTGGCGATTTCGGTCAGCGCTTCGGAGCCACCGCCGAGAATCACGCCGCCACCGGCGTAGACGATCGGGCGCTTGGCGGCCAGGAGCATCTCGGCAGCCTTGCGGATCTGGCCGGAGTGACCACGTACAGCCGGGCTGTACGAGCGCAGCTTGACCTTCTTCGGATAGACGTACTCGAACTTCTCGGCCGGATTGGTCATATCTTTTGGAATGTCGACCACGACCGGGCCTGGGCGACCGGATTGCGCCAGGTAGAAGGCTTTCTTGAGTACTTCAGGGATCTCGGTCGGGTTCTTGATCATGAAGCTGTGCTTCACGATCGGCCGCGAGATACCGATCATGTCGGTTTCCTGGAAGGCATCGGTACCTACCATGGTGCTAGGCACCTGGCCGGACAGGATGACCATCGGAATCGAGTCCATGTAGGCGGTGGCAATGCCGGTAATGGCATTGGTTGCGCCCGGGCCGGAGGTTACCAGCACCACACCGGCCTTGCCGGTGGCGCGGGCGTAGCCGTCCGCCATATGGGTTGCCGCCTGCTCGTGACGAACCAGGATGTGTTCCACTTCCGGTTCTTTGAACAGTGCGTCGTAAACATGAAGGAGAGCACCACCAGGGTACCCGTAGATGTGCTTAACGCCTTCGTCACGCAAGAAGCGGACGACCATCTCAGCGCCAGATAAAAGCTCCACGTTGTTCACCTCTAAAACGCCAGAATACCGTCCCTAGTGGACGGGTCTTAATAGGTTTACTGCCAAGCAGAGCATGAGCGAACGTTCAGCACTGACTGAGCAAGTATTGGGAGCTCCCCAGAGTGTTGCGGGGGTTTCCCACCCAGCGCGAGGTAACGCGTTGCGGGGTGTAACAGGCGGCGCGGGTGTGCGCCTCATGATCTGCTTAGCGGGTCTGCTTCTGGCAGTCCCTCTACAGCGGAATCTGGATTCTTGTGATTTGGCGCCGACAAGTCAAGAAAAATTATTGCCAATTTTTCCCGAAGATGAATTCCTGCCACCACTAAAAACCAAGTCAGCAGCAGAAAAAATAAGATTTCCATAAAAAAGGGCCACAATCTGCGGCCCCTGAAGGAAAAACTGAAGAAATCAGGCGGAAGGAGCGATCAATTGATCGAAAGCTGCCAATAGCCGGCGCAGCTCGCGGCTTTCCTCCGGACGATCGGTGAACACGGTTTCCGCCATCACCAGGATGCTGGAGGCATTGGGCAGCGGATGGCCGAGTTCGATGATGATCTTCATGCGTGGCAGGAAGATCCACTGCAACCACTGCTCGAAGCTGAGCGTGTCGACCGCGAACGGTACGGTGCTGGCCAGCGCTTCATCACGGGGCGGCTCGTCATCCCACCAGCCCTGCACCTGCAGCTCACGCTCGATGAGCAGCAGGTGGTCGGCGATATCGAGAATGCGTTGCTCGATCATCACGAGTTGACCCGCGCTTTCTGCCGCGCCAGGGCGGCACCGGCGCTGTCACCCTGTTTTTCGCGCGCTTGCGCAATGGTGTTCCACAGTTCGGCCTGCAGGTCGGGGCGGCCATTGGCGTAGGTCAGCGCACGGCGGGCCAGTTGTTCGGCCTGCGGCGCATCGCCTTGCGACAGGCGCACCTGGGCCAGACGGAACAGTACCTGCGGCTCGCGCGGGGCGATTCGTTGGGCACGCTCCAGGCTTGAGGCGGCTCCATTGTAGTCACCGCTGCCCTGCTGCGACTGGGCGGTAGTCAGCAGCGCCAGCACCGGGCCGTCGAGCTGTTCATCGGCCGACAGCCCACCGGAAGCCGCATTGCTGCGCGGAATGCCGGTCGGTGCGCTGGAAGCAGCTGGCGTGCTGTTCATCGAGGCAATATCGAACGGTTCATCGGCAATCGGGTTGGGATTGGTGGTCATTGGCGCCGAAGTGACCGGGCCTGGAGTGATCGGACCGGTACTGATAGGAGCCGCGCCGTTGGCCGCCGGGAACGTCTGGATGCCGGCAGCACCGGCGCCTTGTGGAATCATGACGGTCACGCCTGAGTCCTCGGGCAGCGACTGCGCCTGCGAGGTGCCGTTGCTCATGCCCGCAGCCGAACGATTGGCCTGGACACGCTCACTATTGGACACCCGGGTGCTCGAGTCCACCACCGGAATGTTGCCACGCTGCACGGTCGAACAACCCTGGAGCACCACCAGCGCCGTCACGGCAGGAAACAGCCACTTATTCAATTCACACCTCATCAATGCTGCTCAGGGCTCAGTTCATCCAGCCCTTGACCCAGTCCATGACCGACTCTACGGGATTCTGCTCGCCGCCACAGGTTGCACCGGCAGGCGGTTCGCTGCCGCGAATATACGGCATCTGCACGGCTCCCGGACAGCTTCTGTCGGAGCCATGGCCACTGTACGGGTCGATCCACGCCTGCACCACGTTGTCCGGCTGCGGCATGTCCAACGGCAGCGGGTCGGCCTTCTTCATGAAGCTGGTCCAGACCTGCAAGGCGCCTGTGGCACCGGTAAATGGCGTTTTACCGTTGTCGTCACGGCCCATCCACACCACAGCCAGCAGGTCCTGGCTGAAGCCGGAGAACCAGCTGTCGCGCGAATCGTTACTGGTACCGGTCTTGCCCGCCAGAGTCAGTGAACTTGGCAGCACGTTGTATACCGAGCGGCCGGTACCCTCACGCATCACCCGCTGCATGGCGTTCTGCACCAGGTAGATGGAACCTGGATCGAAGGTCTGCTGGATCTGGAACGGGTAGCGCTTGAGCGGCTCGCCTTCGGCGGTGAGCACACTGCGGATGCCGCGCATCGGCGTGTTGAAGCCACCGTTGGCAATGGTCTGGTACATGGTCGCGACTTGCATCGGCGACATGCCGCCAGCGCCCAGCAGCATCGCCGGGAAGGCCGGCCAGTCAACATTGACGCCAAGGCGACCGATGGTCTTGATCACGTTCGGCACACCCACTTCCAGGCCGAGTTTCGCGGTCGACAGGTTCAGCGAATTGGCCAGGCCCTGGTACAGGTAGATCGTGCCGTGCGAACGCCGGTCATAGTTCTGTGGGCGCCACACTTGGCCATCGGCGCCCTTGACTGAGAATGGCTCGTCCTGCACCCAGCTGGTCAGGGTGTACTTGCTTGGCTGTTCCAGCGCGGTCAGGTAGACCGCCGGCTTGACCAGTGAGCCGATTGGCCGCACGGCGTCGATGGCACGGTTGAAGCCTGCATAACCGGACTGGCGACTGCCGATCAGTGCCTGCACTTCGCCGGTTTCCGGGTTGGTGACGACCATCGCCGATTCCACCTCGTCGGCACCTTTGCGCCCGGCCAGGCGCTTGAAGGTTTCGGCCATGGAGGTTTCGGCCTTCATCTGCAGGATCGGGTCGAAACTGGTGAAGATGCGCAGGCCTTCTTCGGTCAAGTCTTCGTCGCGGTAGTCCTGGCGCAGCTGACGCTTGACCAGGTCAAGGAAGGCCGGGAACGAGCTGTCGGCGAGGCTGCCGCGCTTGGTCACGCCCAGCGGCATCTTCTTCGCCGCATCGACTTCCGCCTGGCTGGCCACGCCCTGCTCGGCCACCAGGTCGAGGACCAGGTTACGCCGCGCCAGCGCACGTTCAGGGTAACGCCGCGGGTTGTAATAGGAAGGCCCCTTGACCATGCCTACCAGCAATGCGATCTGGTGCAGTTTCAGCTCTGACAGCGGCTGGCTGAAGAAGAACTGGCTTGCCAGGCCGAAGCCATGCACTGCGCGCTGGCCATCCTGGCCGACGAACACTTCATTGAGGTAGGCCTCGAGGATTTCGCGCTTGTCGTAGTGCATTTCCAGCAGCACGGCCATCATCGCTTCGGTCAGCTTGCGGCTGAGGCTGCGTTCACTGGTCAGGTAGAAATTCTTCACCAGCTGCTGGGTCAGGGTACTGCCGCCCTGGCGCATCGAGCCTGAGGAGGTATTGACCCACATGGCCCGGGCAATGGACTTGGGCGACACACCGAAGTGGCTGTAGAAGTCCCGGTCCTCGGTGGCTACCAGGGTTTCGAGCAGGTACGGCGGTACCTGGTCGATCTTGATCAGGATGCGGTCTTCGAGGTTTTTCGGGTAGATACCGCCGATCATCAGCGGTTCCAGTCGCACCACATCGAGCTTCTTGCCGTTGGCACCGGCAAGCTCAGCCACGTAGTCGCCAGAGAAGCGCACTCGCACGAACTGCGCAGGCTCCATGCCCTCGTAGAACTGGAAGCCACGGGTGTTGAGGTCTACGGTATTGCCGTTGACCGCTGCCGCACCGGGGCCGTTGGCCGCGCTTTCACGCCGGTAGCCGAGGGCATCGAGTTCGGTGAGGAAGTCGTTCTTGCTCAGTTTCTGGCCAGAGAATAGCTCCAGCGGCCGGGCATACACCTTGGCCGGGATGGTCCAGCGCTTGCCGGAGAACTTCTCCTGGACGACGGCATCGAGGTAAACCGCGAAGCCGGCGACGATCACCAGGCCGACCAGGCTGAGCTTCAAGGCCCAGCCCAGCCAGGCGCGCGAGCGGCCGGTCGGGCGTTTCTGAGGGGTACGAGGATTTCGGGTTCGAGTCATGGCGGCGGATTATACGCACTTTATAAAGGGTAGGCAGGCGCCCTCTGGCGGTAGGCAGGGACGGCACCATTGACCATAATGGCGCTTTCGAATTCCCTGCCCCCGGAAGGATTTCCCGTGAGCCAAGCCTTGATCAATGCATTGCAGAACCCTGCCCTGTTCCCTCACCCCGTGGACGGGTTGCAGCTCATCGAGACGCACATCTCCTGGGTCCTGCTCACCGGCGAGTACGCCTACAAAATCAAGAAGCCGATGAACTTCGGCTTCCTGGACTTCACCAGCCTGGACCAGCGCCAGCATTTCTGTAACGAAGAATTGCGCCTGAACCAGCGCCTGACCGAAGGCCTGTACCTTGAAGTGCTGCCGATCACCGGCAGTGCCGAAACCCCACAGATCGGTGGTGAAGGCGAAGTGATCGAGTATGTGCTGAAGATGCGCCAGTTCCCTCAAGGCCAGATGCTCAATACCCTGCAAGCCAACGGCGAGCTGAACACTGGCCACATCGACCAGATGGCCCGGCAGATTGCCGAGTTTCACCTGCAGACCCCGAAAGTGCCCGCCGATCAGCCGTATGGCTCGCCTGAAAGCGTCATGGCCCCGGTCGAGCAGAATTTCGAGCAGATTCGGCCTTTCCTCACCGACAAGGCCGACCTGCAACAACTGGATAACCTGCAAGCCTGGGCACGCAGCAGTTTCGAGCGCCTTCAAGGCCTGTTCGCAGCACGCAAGGCCAATGGCTTCACCCGTGAATGCCATGGCGACATCCATCTGGGTAACGCGACGGTGATCGACGGCAAGGTCGTGATCTTCGACTGCATCGAGTTCAACGAACCGTTCCGCAAGACCGATGTATGGGCCGACACCGGTTTCCTCGCCATGGACCTGGAAGACCGTGGCCTCAAGTGCCTGGCACGACGTTTCGTCAGCCAATACCTGGAGCTGACCGGCGACTACGAAGGCCTCGAAGTGCTCAACTTCTACAAGGCCTACCGCGCTCTGGTCCGCGCCAAGATCGCCCTGTTCAGCATGCCGGCCGATGCGGACGGTGTGCAGCGTGCCACCAGCCTGCGCACGTACCGCAACTATGCCAACCTGGCAGAAAGCTACAGCGCCATCCCTTCCCGCCTGATGGCTATCACCCATGGCGTGTCGGCAGTAGGCAAAAGCCACGTGGCCATGCGCCTGGTCGAGGCCCTCGGCGCGGTTCGCGTGCGTTCGGATGTGGAGCGCAAGCGCCTGTTCGGTGAACAGCCACAACAGAACGCAGGCCAGCTCACTGCCGGCATCTATGACCAGGACGCCAGCGCGGCGACCTACCAGCGCCTGCATGAACTGGCCGCAACGATCTTGCGTGCCGGCTTCCCGGTGGTGCTCGATGCCACTTACCTCATGGCCGAACAGCGTCAGGCCGCCGCAGCCGTGGCCAGCGAGACTGGCGTGCCGTTCCTGATCCTCGACTGCCATGCCCCGGAAGCGGTGATCACCAGCTGGCTGGAGCAGCGCCAGGCCCAGAATAGCGACCCGTCGGATGCCACACTGGAGGTGATCAAGGCCCAGCAGGCCAGCCGTGAGCCACTGGATGTACAGGAGCTGGTCCACAGCACCCGCATCGATACCCAGGAAGCCAGCGGCATGGACCAGGTAATCGAACAGATTCGCCAGCGCCTGCCAGGCCTGTAAGTTCGCTTTACGCCTGTTCCGGCCTGTTGCCGGAACAGGTTCCTGCCGCTCGAGGGCAGCTCGTCGTCCCCGATGGCAAAAGGCCGCGCATTTCCTATCCCCCGCTACACTCCTCTCTGACCTGCTCGCGATTTATCCCCTAGACCCGTTCAGCCATCGCAAGGAGGCTCGATGAACGATGAATTGCAGCACCTGAAGAATCTTGGCAAGACCTCCGCGCAGTGGTTGCATGCGGCCGGTATCCACAGTGCATCGGACTTGCGCAGGCTGGGTGCCGTGGGTGCCTACCAGGCGGTGAAGACACGAGGGTTCCGGGCGTCGAAGGTGCTGTTGTATGCCATTGAAGGTGCATTGCTGGACATGCACTGGAACGATTTGCCAGCCGAACGTAAAGAAGCGCTCAACCAGCAACTCGATGCGAAATGCCCTATGCAAAAAAATATGAAATAAACGCACGAAGGGGATTGACGCTGTAATGAGAATCGTTATGATTATCACAACTGGTCGCGAGACTGGTTGGATAAGCTAAGAGCCCCTGGTTCGGACTCTCAGATTATCTCCTCATCAGGCTAATCACGGTTATTGACCCGGCATTTTGCCGGGTCTTTTTTTGCCCGCAGGTTTTCGCTTCAGGCCAGACACGCCCCTGTAGGAGCAGTCTTGCCGGAGCGCCGGACCGGTCCTACCTCAGCTGGGCGCAGTAGTCCTGCTCTGGCATCGCCGCCGTGTACCAGACATAGTCGGCCATCCCGGGCTCGGCGTGTTCACCTGCCTCCAGCAGCAGCAATACCTTGCTCGCGCCTTTCGCGCCCAGATCGGCAAGGTGCAAAGGCACCCCCAGGTCCTTGCGCGCATGGTACGCACCGGCAAACAGCAATGCCGGCTGCGGTGCCGCCAGCAGCCGCTCGGCAATACGCCGATCCCGTTGCTGTTGCACGGCCAGCATTGCTGGCAGTTGGCTTTCCGGCAGCATGCCACAGTGCCCCTGCTTCACCTGTTCGAGCAGTACCGCCCTGACTGCCGGCGCATTCGACCGGTTCCCCGACAGAACCGCAGGGTGCCGGTAGGCTTGGCGCATCTCTGTGGGTGACAGGTTGGCCGCCAGCAGCGGAACATGGTGCTGCAAAGCCTCTTGCACGATTGGGCCGTAAAGTTGCCAGTCCCAGCCATCTTCCCAAGCCAGGGCCTTGGGCAGGTCTTGCGGCAATTGCGCCTGCCCCGCTAGCGCATCGACGCGGGGCTGCTGCTCGGGTTGCAGCATTTCCAGCAGCAGGCTGCCCTGTGCCCGGCGTTGCTGCAACGCACGCATCAACCACAGCTGCAAGGCGTGATGATCCGGGTTGTCATGCTTCTCACCGACCAGCACGCGCGGCGCATCGGCCAGGCTCTCGATCAACTGTTCGGGAGTGATCACCCGCCCGCTGGCCAGATCGTGGATCTGCCCTAGCTCGGCGTTACCGCGCCCTTCGCTGCTCTGCCATGCAGGCAACGGCGGCAAGCTGGCCTGGCAACCACCCAGCGTCAGCACCAGGCACAGTAACGAACCGCACAGCAACGGATGAGCCACGAGCAGTGCCTCCTAGCGGGTAATGATCAGCGGGTGCCCCCGCTCCGGGTGCGCCTGCACCAGCACATCGATACCGAAGACCACCTTGAGCGAAGCCGGTGTCAGTACCTCCGGTGGTGTGGCCAGGGCATGGCAGCGCCCGCTTTCGAGTAGCAAGATGCGATCACAGTAGCGCGCCGCCAGGTTCAGGTCATGCAGAATCACCAGCACGGCGGCGCCGCTGTCGGCGAAACGGCGCACGGCTTTCAGGGTAGTGTGCTGATGCAGTGGGTCGAGCATCGAAGTCGGCTCATCAAGCAACAGCGTGGTGCCCTCTACACCAGGCCAAAGCTGAGCCAGCACGCGGGCCAGGTGCACCCTCTGCCGCTCACCGCCAGACAAGGCCAGGTAACTTCGCCCCACCAGGTGCGAGGCATCCGCTGCCTGCAGGGCCTCTGCTACGATTTCGGCGTCACGCCGTTGCCCGGTGTCGTGGGGCATGCGCCCCATGGCCACCACTTCCTCGACCTTGAACGAGAACCCCAGGCTGGAAACCTGCGGCAGCACCGCCAGGTGCCTGGCGCGCGCCTGCCCAGCCCAGTCAGCCAGCGGCCGCCCTTGCAGCGTCACTTTTCCGCGGTCCGGCGCCAACTCGCCACACAGTACCCCGAGCAGGCTACTCTTGCCGGCGCCATTGGGACCGAGAACGCCCACCACCTGCCCAGGGCTCAACTGCAGATCAATCCCGAGCAACACATCATTGCTGCCCCGCTTCAGGTGCAGCCCCTCGACTTGCAACATCAACTGCGCCCTCGTATCAGCAGAATCAGGAAGAACGGCGCGCCAATAAAAGCGGTGACGATACCGATCGGCAGCTCAGCAGGCGCCAGCAGCAGCCTGGCTGCGAGATCGGCGAACAGCATGAGTATGCCCCCAGCCAGCAACGATGCAGGCAGTACCACGCGGTGATCGGGCCCGGCCAGCAAACGCACCAGGTGGGGTACCACCAGGCCGATGAAACCGATCAGCCCCGCAGCCGCCACTGCTGCGCCCACACCCAACGCCGTGCAGAACACCAACTCGCGCTTGAGGCGCTCGACATCAACCCCCAGGTGCCGTGCCTCCGACTCTCCCAGCAACAACGCATTCAACGCCTTCGAGCGGCGCGGCAACCACATCGCCACACCGCCTGCGATCAGCAGCAAAGGCCAAAGGCGCTCGTAGCTTGCACCGTTGAGGCTGCCCAGGTTCCAGAAGGTCAGCGTACGCAGGGTGGCATCATCGGCCAGGTAGGAAAACAAGCCTACGGCAGCACCGCCCAGTGCGGTCATGGCCACACCGGCCAACAACATCGTGGCGACATTGGTCTGACCGTCGCGACGCCCCAGGCGATAAACCAGCGCGGTCACGCCCAGCCCGCCGATGAAAGCGCACAGCGACAACAGGTAGGGAGCAAGCGCATCCGGCATACCACCCAGCCAACTGCCCCCCACAATAGCCACCGCCGCCCCCATCGCCGCCCCAGCGGCAACCCCCACCAGGCCTGGGTCGGCCAGCGGGTTGCGAAACAGCCCCTGCATGGCCACACCAGACAATGCCAGTACCGCGCCCACTGCCAACCCCAGCAAGGTGCGCGGCAGACGGATCTGCCCCAGGATCATCTCGGCCTGCTGCAGACCGTCTGCGGCAATTGGTAGCCCCAACAGGCGAAGGCCAGCACGCAGGGTATCGACCAGCGGCAGGCTGACCGGCCCCAAGGCCAGCGACAGCCAGACTGCCAGCAGGCAAAGCAATATCAGGCAAACAAACAGTGTTCGCGGCTGGATCCGTTGTTTCATTTAGCTGCGCTTGCCGGGTAGAACGCAGTCGCCAGTTCCTGCAAGGCAGCTGGCAGGCGCGGGCCGAGCCCCCCAACCAGCAATGTCGGGTCGAGCGACACCAGGCGCTTGTCACGCACTGCACGCGAAACTGCCAGTGCCGGATTTTCCTTGAGCAGCGCCTGCAATGCCTGCTCGCCACTCAGCGCACGATCGGAGAACACCACCACATCCGGATCGAGCGCCGCCAGCGCCTCATTGGAAAAGTTCTTGTAGCCTTGGTGCTCAGCCAGGTTGCGCGCCCCCGCCTGGCGCAACACCCAGTCCCCTGCCGTGCCCTGCCCGGCAATCAGCGGCTTGGCGCCGGCATGGCCAACCAGCAGCAACACACCTGGCGCCTTGTGATGCTGCTGGGCCTGCTTCACCTGCAGTTGCAGCGCTTCGAGTTGCTGGTGATAGCTGGCAGACAACTGTGCCGCTTTCTCCTCGGCACCCAACAAAGCCCCCAACTGCTTGAGGTTCTGGTCCACGGCAGCCAGCTCGGCCTGGCTGGAGAACAGCTCGACACGCACGCCCGCCTTGCGCACCTGTGCCAGCACAGGCGGCGGCCCCATTTCCTCGGTGCCGACCAGCACATCCGGGCGCAAGCTGAGAATGCCCTCGGCCGACAACTGCCGCTGATAGCCAACACTCGGCAAGGCCTTCAGCGACTCAGGGTGCTGGCTGGTGGTATCGACACCCACCAGGCGTGGCTCACCGCCCAGCGCACTGATCCACTCGCTCAGCGCCCCGCCCGCACTGACCCAACGCTGCGGCAGTTCGACGGCCAAGGCCTGGGTGGCAACAACGAGAGCTGCGCACAGGGCGAGCAAGGCAGCGGGACGGCGCATCATCGGATTCCTTCTGAAGGCGGGCCGTACGCCTTGTGGCGGGCGGCAGAACTGCGCACCATAGCGGCTGGCGCAGCGAATGCGGGCAATTTGATAATTATTCGCATTGAAGCGTCAAGCCACCACTTTGTTTCACGAGCCTTCCCAGCAATGCACTTTATCTGTCCTTCCGCGGCCTTGGCCGAGGGCCATAGCCGCGCCTTCAGCGTAGACGGCATCGACTTTTTCGGCGTGCGCCGCCACGGTCAGGTGCATCTTTACCGCAACCGCTGCCCACATCGCGGTATCCCACTGAGCTGGGCGCAGGACGCCTTTCTCGACGACAGCGCCAGCCTGATCCACTGCGCCCATCATGGCGCGCTGTTTCTGATCGACAGTGGCGAATGCGTGGCTGGCCCCTGCGAAGGGGGTATGCTCCAGCCCCTGGGCTGCCATGAAGACAGCCAGGGCATCTGGCTCAAGGGTTGAGCAGCACCGGCAGCGGGCGGTCGATGACGATTTGCTCGCTGTCCAGGCGCACACCGTAGGCCAGTACCTCGACCCCATCCGCCACCGCAGCGCGTAGCGCACTGGCATAGGCGAAGTCGATCTCGTCTGCGGGGCGCACGGCCTCGATACCGGTAAGGTTCACACAGTACAGCTGCACCGCACGGATGCCCTGGCGGGCCAACGCCGCCAACTCGCGCAGGTGCTTGGCACCACGCTGGGTGACGGCATCCGGGAACGCTGCCACGGCTGTGTCCGGGTAACCCAGGGTCACGCTCTTGACCTCGACATAGGCTGGCCCATCGGCAAACTCCAGGCGAAAGTCCACCCGGCTGCGCTCTTCGCCGTAAGCGACCTCGCGTTTTAGTGAGGTAAAGCCGGCCAGTTCCTCGATCACCCCGGCGCGCAGTGCCTCTTCAACCAACGCATTGGCCCGCCCCGTATTGATACAGGCCAGCCGGCCCTGGGGCGTTTCGCTGATTTCCCACGTACCTGGCAGCTTGCGCTTGGGGTCGTTGGAGCGGCTGAACCACACCTGCCCGCCCTCGCGCATGCAATTGAGCATGGAACCGGTGTTCGGGCAGTGGATGGTCAGTTGCTCGCCATTGGCCAGTTCGATGTCAGCCAGAAAGCGCTTGTAACGGCGCAGCAGGCGCCCTTGCTCCAGTTGAGGAAAGAACACCATTTACCCCTGCCAGCTCCGCAGCCCACGGGCGATACGCTCGACCGCCTGCTCCAGGCGCGGCAGGCTCTGGGTGTAGGCAAAACGTACATGGTGGCCGGCCAGATGGCGGCCAAAATCCAGTCCTGGGGTGAAGGCTACATGCTCGGTTTCGAGGAAATGCTGGCAGAAGGCAAAGGCATCCCCACCAAACGCGCTGATGTCGGCATACAGGTAGAACGCCCCCTGCGGCTCGACGGCAATGCGCAAGCCCAGTTCACGCAGGGCTGGCAACAGGTAATCGCGGCGACGGGCGAACTCGGCACGGCGTTCTTCGAAAATCGCCAGAGTCTCCGGCTGAAAACAGGCCAGCGCCGCATGCTGGGCCATGCTCGGTGCACTGATGTAGAGGTTCTGCGCCAGCTTCTCCAGATCGGCCACGGCATTGGGCGGTGCCACCAGCCAGCCGAGCCGCCAGCCGGTCATGCCGAAATACTTGGAAAAACTATTAAGGACGAACGCTGAGTCGTCCACTTCCAGCACACTCGGCGCGTCCATGCCGTAGGTCAGGCCGTGGTAGATCTCATCCACCACCAGGTGCCCATGGCGCTCTCGGGTGGCCTTGGACAGGCTGGCCAAATCGTCACGGCTCAACACAGTACCCGTCGGGTTGGCTGGCGAGGCGACCAGCGCGCCCACGCTGTCCTTGTCCCAGTAACGCGCGACCAGATCGGCGGTCAGCTGATAGTTGACCTCAGGCCCCACCGGCACCAGCTGCGCGCCGCCTTCGACCAGGCGCAGGAAGTGGCGGTTGCACGGGTAACCCGGGTCGGCCAGCAGCCAGTGCTTGCCGGGGTCGACCAGCAGGCTGCTGGCCAGCAGCAGCGCGCCGGAGCCGCCCGGGGTGATGAGAATCCGCTCTGGATCAACTTGCAGGCCATAGCGCTGGCCATAAAAACCGGCGATGGCCTCGCGCAGCGCTGGCAGCCCACGGGCGGCGGTGTAGCGGGTATGCCCGGCGGCCAAGGCGGCCTGGCCGGCGGCGACGATCGGCGCGGCAGTGGTGAAGTCCGGCTCGCCGATTTCCAGGTGGATCACGTCATGCCCGGCCGCTTGCAGCTCGTTGGCCCGCGCCAGCAACGCCATGACGTGGAAGGGTTCGATGGCGCGGCTGCGCGCACTGTAGGGGTGGGCCATGACCTTCTCTCAATTGGGTCTAAACTGTTTATTCTACCTGCGCACGGCATCGAACGTGCGCGGCGCGGCGCTGTCAATACCTAGGATCGGGCGGGGTAGCGCACCCCCGATCTATCTGGTAAGTTCGGCGGCTCGCAGTCGCAGGGCCGGCGGGTGCCGGAGATGGAGCAGCCTGCGCATTGGATCAGATGAGTGAGAGGCGGTCTATTCATGTCCACCGTAGAAAAGCAAAAAACCGGTCAGACCATGTACGGTGTCGAGCCCTATAAAGAGACCAAGGGCGAAGAGTACATGGGCGAATCCATGAAAACGCACTTCACCAAGCTTCTCAATGCTTGGAAAGGCGAGCTCATGCAGAGTGTCGACCGCACCGTAGACCACATGAAGGACGAAGCTGCGAACTTCCCGGACCCGGCCGACCGCGCCAGCCAGGAAGAAGAATTTGCCCTGGAGCTGCGCAATCGCGATCGCGAGCGCAAGCTGATCAAGAAGATCGACAAGACGCTGCAGAAAATCGTGGACGAAGAGTACGGCTGGTGCGATTCCTGCGGTATCGAGATCGGCCTGCGCCGTCTGGAAGCCCGTCCGACCGCCGATCTGTGCTTCGACTGCAAGGAAATCTCGGAGAAAAAGGAAAAGACCGTCGGCAAAGGCTGACACTTCTCCCATCCGAACGGGGCGCATCTTGCGCCCCGTTTCATTTATATGCCCGGCAATGCCATGAAAGACTCCCGTTACATCGGACGCTTCGCCCCCACCCCGAGCGGTTTCCTGCATTTCGGCTCGCTGGTCGCCGCCCTTGCCTCCTGGCTCGATGCCCGTGCAGTAGACGGCCGCTGGCTGCTGCGCATGGAAGACACCGACCCGCCCCGGGAGATGCCCGGGGCCCGCGACGCGATCCTGCAGACCCTGGAGCGCTACGGCCTGGAATGGGACGGTGAGGTGGTGTACCAGAGCCAGCGCCACGATGCCTATGCCGCAGTGGTCGACCGCCTGTTCAGCATGGGCCTGGCCTACGCCTGTACCTGTTCGCGCAAGCAGCTGGAAGGCCACAATGGCATCTACCCAGGGTTTTGCCGCAACGCCGGTCATGCCCGTGAAGGCGCAGCGATCCGGTTGCGGGTGCCTGAGCTGGTCTACCGCTTTACCGACCGGGTGCAGGGCGAGTTCCAGCAGCACCTGGGGCGTGATGTTGGGGATTTCGTGATCCAGCGGCGTGACGGGCTGTATGCCTATCAACTGGCGGTGGTACTGGATGATGCCTGGCAGGGTGTTACCGACATCGTGCGCGGGGCCGACCTGCTCGACAACACCCCGCGCCAGCTGTACCTGCAGGAACTGCTGGGCTTCTCGCAGCCGCGTTACCTGCACATTCCGCTGATCGTGCAGCCTGATGGGCACAAGCTGGGCAAGTCCTATCGCTCGCCGCCGCTGCAGGCGGAGCATGCGACGCCGCT
Source organism: Pseudomonas sp. NBRC 111123 (assembly GCF_001320205.1). Classification (NCBI taxonomy): domain Bacteria; kingdom Pseudomonadati; phylum Pseudomonadota; class Gammaproteobacteria; order Pseudomonadales; family Pseudomonadaceae; genus Pseudomonas; species Pseudomonas sp. NBRC 111123. The sequence continues at coordinate 146,905 of NZ_BCAZ01000006.1, read as the reverse complement.
GTTGTTGCGGGCGCTGCGTGCACTGGGGCAGGCGACCGAGCCGGAGTGGTTGCTGGGGACCCCTGCCGAGGTGCTGGCGATGGCCCGCAAGCAGTGGCGGCCGGACGCGATTGCGCAGCGGGCCACGGTGCCAGAGGCTGATTTGCACTGACGCAGGGCCGGCCTCTTCGCGGGTAAACCCGCTCCCACAGGGATCGCGCCAAGCCTGGAGGCCACGCTGAATCTGTGGGAGCGGGTTTACCCGAGAATGGGCCGCAACAGGCAACCTCCCCTCAAAAACAAAAGCCCAATAAATTCAAACCCTTGGCGAACCCCACCGATTACCGCTAGCATCGCCACAGTCAATTGCGCCAATAATAACTCCAAGCCCGCAGCGCCCAACCATCGAGGCCAGCATGTACATCTATCGTTTGGTCCTGCTTCTGGTCGTGGGGATCTACCTGTTCTCCCCGGCCATCATGGACTGGTGGATCGAACCGACCGGTGCCTGGTACCGCCCCTACCTGCTCTGGCTGATCCTGATCGTCGTCACCTTCATCCTGCAGAGCCAACGAGATGCCGATGAGCTTTAGCCTGACCCAGATGATCCTGATCAGCGCCGCGTACCTGATGGTGCTGTTCGGCGTGGCCTGGATCAGTGAGCGCGGGCTGATCCCGCGTTCGATCATTCGCCACCCGCTGACCTACACCTTGTCGCTGGGCGTCTACGCCAGTGCCTGGGCCTTTTATGGTTCGGTGGGCCTGGCTTACCAATATGGCTACGGCTTCCTTGCCTGTTACCTGGGGGTGTCCGGTGCATTCCTGCTGGCGCCGGTGCTGCTGTATCCGATCCTCAAGATCACTCGCACCTACCAGCTGTCGTCGCTGGCCGACCTGCTGGCGTTCCGCTTTCGCAGCACCTGGGCCGGCGCGCTGACCACGATCATCATGCTGATCGGCGTGCTGCCGCTGCTGGCCTTGCAGATCCAGGCGGTGGCCGACTCGATCAGCATCCTCACCGGCGAGCCGGTCAAGGCACGGGTGGCGTTCGCCTTCTGCACCCTGATCATCCTGTTCACCATCTTCTTCGGTTCGCGCCACATCGCCACGCGCGAGAAGCACGAAGGCCTGGTGTTCGCCATCGCCTTCGAGTCGGTTATCAAGCTGCTGGCCCTGGGCGGCGTCGGCCTCTACGCGTTGTACGGTGTGTTCGGTGGTCCCCACGAGCTGGAAGTGTGGTTGCTGCAGAACCAGACCGCCCTGGCAGCATTGCACACGCCGCTGCAGGAAGGCCCATGGCGCACCCTGCTGCTGGTGTTCTTCGCCTCGGCCATCGTCATGCCGCACATGTACCACATGGCCTTCACCGAAAACCTCAACCCACGCTCGCTGGTCAGCGCCAGCTGGGGCCTGCCGCTGTTCCTGCTGCTGATGAGCCTGGCTGTGCCGCTGGTGCTGTGGGCCGGCCTGCGTCTGGGCGCCAGCACCAACCCCGAGTACTTCACCCTGGGCCTGGGGATCGCCGCCAACAATCAGGCGCTAGCCTTGCTGGCCTACGTTGGCGGGCTTGCGTCCGCCAGCGGGCTGATCATCGTCACGACCCTTGCGTTGTCGGGCATGGCCCTCAACCACCTGGTGCTGCCGCTGTACCAACCACCGGCCGAAGGCAATATCTACCGGTGGCTGAAATGGACCCGCCGGGCGCTGATCGTCGCCATCATCACTGCCGGGTTCGTCTTCTACCTGACCCAGAACAACCACCAGAGCCTGGCCAACCTGGGTATCGTCGCCTTCGTCGCCACCTTGCAGTTCCTGCCGGGCGTGTTGTCGGTGCTGTACTGGCCGACCGCCAACCGCCGCGGTTTCATCGCTGGGCTGCTGGCAGGGACCCTGGTGTGGATGGTGACCATGCTGCTGCCGCTGTTGGGCAACCTGCAGGGTTTCTACATTCCGCTGCTGGACATGATCTATGTACTCGACGACACCAGTTGGCACATGGCGGCCATCGCTTCGCTGGCGGCCAACGTCCTGCTGTTCACGCTGATTTCGCTGTTCACCAATGCCAGCACCGAAGAGGTCAGCGCCGCGGAAGCCTGCGCCGTGGACAACGTACGCCGCCCGCAGCGCCGCGAGTTGCATGCCGCATCGCCGCAGGAGTTCGCCACACAGTTGGCTAAACCCCTGGGTGCCAAGGCCGCGCAGAAAGAAGTCGAACAGGCCCTGCGTGACCTCTACCTGCCGTTCGACGAGCGCCGCCCCTATGCCTTGCGCCGCTTGCGTGACCGTATCGAGGCCAACCTTTCCGGCCTGATGGGGCCGAGCGTGGCCCAGGACATGGTCGAGACGTTCCTGCCCTACAAATCGGGTAACGAAAACTACGTCACCGAGGACATCCACTTCATCGAAAGCCGCCTGGAAGACTACCACTCGCGCCTCACCGGCCTGGCTGCCGAGCTTGACGCCCTGCGTCGCTACCACCGCCAGACCCTGCAGGAACTGCCCATGGGCGTCTGCTCGCTGGCCAAGGACCAGGAAATCCTGATGTGGAACAAGGCCATGGAAGAGTTGACCGGCATCGCCGCCAAGCACGTGGTCGGCTCACGCCTGGTGACCATCGGCGAACCTTGGCGCGGCCTGCTGCAAGGCTTCATCAACGTGCCCGACGAACACCTGCACAAGCAGCGCCTGGCGCTGGACGGCCAGCCGCGCTGGCTGAACCTGCACAAGGCAGCCATCGATGAGCCCCTGGCACCGGGCAACAGCGGCCTGGTGCTGCTGGTGGAAGACCTTACCGAAACCCAGGCCCTGGAAGACAAGTTGGTGCACTCCGAGCGCCTGGCCAGCATCGGCCGCCTGGCTGCAGGTGTGGCCCACGAAATCGGCAACCCGATCACCGGCATCGCCTGCCTGGCGCAAAACTTGCGCGAAGAGCGCGAAGGCGATGGCGAAATCATCGAGCTGTCCAGCCAGATCCTCGAACAGACCAAGCGCGTCTCGCGCATCGTCCAGTCGCTGATGAGCTTCGCCCACGCTGGCGGCAGCCACCAGAACAGCGAAGAGCCAGTCTGCCTGGCCGAGGTGGCGCAGGATGCCATCGGTCTGCTGGCATTGAACCGGCGCAACTTCGAAGTACAGTTCTTCAATCTCTGCGACCCGGACCACTGGGCCGAAGGGGACCCGCAGCGCCTCGCCCAGGTGCTGATCAACCTGCTCTCCAACGCCCGTGACGCCTCGCCTCCCGGCAGCGCCGTGCGGGTACGCAGCGAAGTCAGCGAACACACCGTCGACCTGATCGTCGAGGACGAGGGCAGCGGTATTCCGAAAAACATCATGGACCGCCTGTTCGAACCGTTCTTCACCACCAAGGACCCGGGCGAGGGAACCGGACTGGGGCTCGCTCTGGTCTATTCCATCGTGGAAGAGCATTATGGGCAAATCACCATCGACAGCCCGGCCGACATCGAACGGCAACGTGGCACCCGGATCCGCGTGACCCTGCCCCGGCATGTCGTAGCGACGTCCCCTGAAATTCGAGACCGTCGAGAGAATTGAATCAATGCCGCACATTCTGATCGTCGAAGACGAAACCATCATCCGCTCGGCCCTGCGCCGGCTGCTCGAACGGAACCAGTACCAGGTCAGCGAAGCCGGCTCGGTGCAGGAAGCCCAGGAACGCTTCAGCATTGCTACCTTCGACCTGATCGTCAGCGACCTGCGCCTGCCAGGCGCCCCAGGCACCGAGCTGATCAAGCTCGGCCAGGGCACCCCGGTGCTGATCATGACCAGCTACGCCAGCCTGCGCTCGGCGGTGGACTCGATGAAGATGGGCGCGGTGGACTACATCGCCAAGCCTTTCGACCACGATGAAATGCTCCAGGCCGTGGCACGCATCCTGCGTGACCGGCAGAACGCACCGGCAGCCGCGCCGGCCCCGGCCGCCGAGCCGCGGGCCAACGGCAAGGCCGCGCCATCCGACAAAGGTGCCGCAGCCGCCAATGGCGAGATCGGCATCATCGGTTCTTGCCCGCCGATGCAGGATATGTACAGCAAGATCCGCAAAGTTGCGCCTACCGACTCCAACGTGCTGATCCAGGGTGAGTCGGGCACCGGTAAAGAGCTGGTCGCCCGCGCCCTGCACAACCTGTCGCGGCGCGCCAAGGCGCCGATGATCTCGGTGAACTGCGCGGCCATTCCGGAAACCCTGATCGAGTCGGAACTGTTCGGCCACGAAAAAGGCGCATTCACCGGCGCCAGTGCCGGCCGCGCTGGCCTGGTGGAAGCCGCCGATGGCGGCACTCTGTTCCTCGATGAAATCGGTGAATTGCCGCTGGAAGCCCAGGCCCGCCTGCTGCGGGTGCTGCAGGAAGGTGAAATCCGTCGGGTCGGGTCGGTGCAGTCGCAAAAAGTCGACGTGCGCCTGATCGCCGCGACTCACCGCGACCTGAAGAACCTGGCCAAGGCCGGGCAGTTCCGCGAAGACCTTTATTACCGCCTGCACGTGATCGCCTTGAAGCTGCCAGCCCTGCGCGAGCGCGGCAGTGACGTCAACGAGATCGCCAACGCCTTCCTCGCCCGCCAGAGCGCACGTATCGGCCGTGACGACCTGCACTTCTCGGCCGAGGCCGAGCAAGCCATTCGTCATTACAGCTGGCCGGGTAACGTGCGCGAACTGGAAAACGCCGTGGAGCGCGCGGTGATCCTCAGCGAGAGCGCGGAAATTTCCGCCGACATGCTGGGCATCGACATCGAACTCAGTGACCTCGAAGAGGATGACATCCTCGACAATGCCCTGGTCGCGGCCAGCGCCAGCAGTGCCAGCCACGAACCGACCGAAGACCTGTCGCTGGAGGATTATTTCCAGCATTTCGTGCTCGAGCACCAGGACCACATGACCGAGACCGAGCTGGCACGCAAGCTGGGTGTCAGCCGCAAGTGTCTGTGGGAACGGCGCCAGCGCCTGGGCATCCCGCGGCGCAAGAGCAACGCCACCAGCGATAACTGAGTATGTCGCGAGCGTTTCAGCGCCTGTGAGACCGAGCGCCGCCCGCGCGGCGCATCGCGGATGAATCCGCTCCCACATTTGTTGCAACGTGGCCATGTCTGACAGGCCATGATTGTCAGCCTTGTTTGTTGGGCACAAGTCACGCGCCAAGGCTGGCAACCATTACGTTACAGGTTCGGTACGTTGCAACAGCTGTAGGAGCGGATTCATCCGCGATGCGCCGCGCGGGCGGCGCTCGATCTCATAGGCGCTGAACGTCTCACGGCGGGCCTACCTCGGTAACACCTCAGTTCCCGCACAAATCTGTTACCCAATCGTTGCGCCGTAACAGTTCCCGAGGCGTACGGTAACGAAAAATCTACATTTTCAGCCCGCCGCCAACCGCAAATTTCCGCCAACCCCTTGATTTCATTGGGTTTCGAAAAGTTGGCACGGCACCTGCTATATGTCTGGTACAAGAACAATAACAAGCACAGCAACTCAGAATAAGAACAAGACGAAACGGCTCACGCACAATAAAAACAAGACGGCGGAGGCGCAGCTAACTGATTCTTTTGGAGAGGATGCGTGTTTGGGGCTTGCCCCACGACCAGGCAGAGAACAACAAAAACTGCACTTAAAAGCAGCGCCTGAACTGGTTGGATCGAAGGATCAACGTGACATCAGCGGCCAAAGCAATCCGTTTGCTCTTTACCCCTGGATTGGGGGTCGTCCACAAGCTTCGAGATTTGTGGACAGGGCACTCAACAAAAACAAGAAGCCCAGTAAAAAAACAATAAGAGCACGCAACGACTTCTTGGGGAGCTTAGGCTCCCCTTGTCGTTTCTCCCCTTCTGGCAGCCCTTCCTGCCAACGCCTACACCATTCCCTGAGTAAATGCTAGAATCCCCGCCCATCATGCGGCCATTCTCCTATTCTTGGCCGATCATTCCTTCAAACAGTGCATCCCATGCTGAAGAAGCTGTTCCAGTCTTTCCGCCCTCCCGTACCGGGCCAGCACCACCGGCGCACCACGCCCGAGGTGATCAACAAGAGCCAACACTCGCTGCAGCGCCACCAGTTCAGCCGCCACGCGGTGAACATCGTCGAGCGCCTGCAGAGTGCGGGCTACCAGGCATACCTGGTCGGTGGCTGCGTCCGCGACCTGATGCTGGGCATCACGCCCAAGGACTTCGACGTCGCCACCAGCGCCACGCCCGAGCAAGTGCGTGCCGAGTTTCGCAACGCGCGCATCATTGGCCGGCGCTTCAAGCTGGTCCACGTGCATTTCGGCCGTGAGATCATCGAAGTCGCTACCTTCCGCGCCCCCCACTCGGAAGACGACCAGGGCGACAGCCACCGTTCGTCGCACAACGCCAGTGGTCGCATCCTGCGTGACAACGTGTACGGCACCCTGGAAGAAGACGCGCAACGCCGCGACTTCACCATCAACGCCCTCTACTACGACCCGGTCAGCGAGCGCATCCTCGACTACGCAAACGGCGTGCACGATGTGCGCAACCGCCTGTTGCGCCTGATCGGCGACCCGACCCACCGCTACCAGGAAGACCCAGTGCGCATGCTGCGTGCTGTGCGTTTCGCCGCCAAGCTCGACTTCGGCATCGAGAAGCACACCTTCCAGCCGATCCGCAAACTGGCCCCGTTGCTGCGCGAGATCCCACCAGCGCGCCTGTTCGAGGAATGCCTCAAGCTGTTCCTCTCCGGCCAGGGTGCAATCGCCTTCGAAATGCTGGTCGACCTGGAGTTGTTCGAGCCGCTGTTCCCGGCCAGTGCCCATGCCCTGGACGAGCGCCCGACCTACACCCATACCCTGATCAGCCAGGCGCTGAACAACACCGACCTGCGCGTCAAGCAAGGCAAGCCGGTAACCCCGGCCTTCTTGTTCGCCGCGCTGCTCTGGCCTGCCCTGCCAAGCCGCGTGCTGCATCTGCAGAACCAGGGTGTGCCGCCGATTCCGGCCATGAACGGTGCAGCCCACGACCTGATCGCCGAGCAATGCGCTCGTATCGCCATTCCCAAGCGCTTCACCCTGCCGATCCGCGAGATCTGGGACATGCAGGAACGCCTGCCGCGCCGCAGCGGCAAACGCGCTGACCTACTGCTCGACAACCCGCGCTTCCGCGCCGGCTACGACTTCCTGCTGCTGCGCGAAAGCGCTGGCGAGGAAACCGATGACCTCGGCCAGTGGTGGACCGATTACCAGGATGCCAACGACAGCGAGCGTCGCGAGATGATCCGCGAACTCGGCAGCCGTGACGAAGGCACGGCTGCCGGCCCGCGCAAACGCAAGCGCAGCGGCAGCAAGCGCAAACGCAGCGGTGGTGACGAGGCGTTCGAGTGACCACGCGCGCCTACATTGGCCTGGGCAGCAACCTGGACGCACCTGCCGAGCAGTTGCGCAGCGCCATGCAGGCGCTTGACCAGGTTGATGGCAGCCGCCTGGTGGCGGCTTCGGCCCTGTACACCAGCGATTCGCTGCTGCCCGGTCAACCGCGCTACACCAACGCCGTGGCCGCCCTAGACACCACATTGGCGCCACTGGACCTGCTCGACGCCCTGCAGGCCATCGAGAACGGCCATGGCCGCGTGCGCAAGGAACGCTGGGGCCCGCGCACCCTCGACCTGGATATCCTGCTGTTCGGTGACCAGGTAATCGACGTGCCACGCCTGCAGGTACCGCACTACCACATGCACGCACGCCCCTTCGTGCTGTACCCCTTGGCCGAACTGGTAGCGGGCGACTTCTGCCTGGCCGATGGCCGTGCGCTCGCCCAACTGCTCGAAGCTTGCCCGTTCGTCGGCCTGGAACGCCTGTAAACCGGGCGTTTGAGACATTCAGCAGAACACGGTAACGCCAGTAACACCCTGTTAGTAACAATGCGGTAACAGGGTGATTGACTTCCCCCACCTCGCTCACGACTATAGGCGTCCCGTGTGGCACCAAAGTGCCGCATACCCGTATTTAGGCCCGGACGGACCTGTGCCCGAACATCACGCGCGATGATGTGCCGCTCCGGAAGATGACTACACGCGTTGTATGCAGTCGTTTTTCACAGCGCCTGAACGAGGATTTTCCTACATGCCTGAAGTAACCCTGACCACCCTGCATGGCCTCAAGGCCAAGGGTGAAAAGATCACCATGCTGACCTGCTACGATGCGACCTTCGCCAAGGCCTGCAGCCAGGCCGGCGTCGACGTGTTGCTGGTGGGCGACTCCCTGGGCATGGTCCTGCAGGGCCATGACAGCACGCTGCCCGTCACCACTGCCGAAATGGCCTACCACACCGCCTGTGTCAAACGCGGCAACGATGGCGCGCTGATCCTCGCCGACCTGCCGTTCATGGCCCACGCCACGCCCGAGCAGGCCTTCGCCAACTGCGCCACGCTGATGCAAGCCGGCGCCCACATGATCAAGCTTGAAGGCGCCGCCTGGCTGGCCGAAACCATTCGCCTGCTGGCCGAACGCGGCGTACCGGTGTGTGCGCACATGGGCCTGACCCCGCAGACCGTCAACGTGCTGGGCGGTTACAAGGTCCAGGGCCGCCAGGAAGCGCAGGCGCGGCAGATGCGTGCCGACGCCATTGCCCTGGAACAAGCCGGCGCGGCGATGCTGCTGCTGGAGTGCGTACCCAGCGAGTTGGCGGCGGAAATCACCCAGGCAGTGGGCATTCCGGTGATCGGCATCGGCGCCGGTAGCGCCACCGACGGCCAAGTGCTGGTGCTGCACGACATGCTCGGCCTGTCACTCAGTGGTCGGGTGCCAAAGTTCGTCAAGAACTTCATGGATGGCCAGCCTGACATCCAGAGCGCCCTCACCGCCTACGTGAAGGCCGTCAAGGACGTTACCTTCCCTGCAGCCGAGCACGGATTCAGCGCATGAACACAGTCAAGACCGTCCGCGAACTGCGTGCCGCCGTCGCCCGCGCCCGCAGCGAAGGCAAGCGAATCGCCTTCGTGCCGACCATGGGCAACCTGCACAGCGGCCATGCCGCGCTGGTGACCAAGGCCGCCCAACGTGCCGATTTCGTGGTCGCCAGCATCTTCGTCAACCCGCTGCAGTTCGGTGCCAACGAAGACCTCGACAAATACCCGCGCACCCTCGCTGCCGACCAGCAGCGCCTGCTCGATGCGGGCTGCCACCTGCTGTTCGCGCCCACTGTCGAAGAGATGTACCCCGACGGCATGGCCGTGCAAACCCGCGTCAGCGTGCCCAGCCTCTCCGAGGGCCTGTGCGGTGCCAGCCGCCCTGGGCATTTCGAAGGCGTGGCGACCGTGGTCAGCAAGCTGTTCAACATGGTCCAGCCAGACCTGGCCGTGTTTGGCGAGAAGGACTACCAGCAGCTGGCAGTGATCCGTGCCATGGTGCGCGACCTGAACATGCCGATCCAGATCATCGGTGAGCCGACCGTGCGCGCCGAAGATGGCCTGGCGCTGTCTTCGCGCAACGGATACCTGACGCCTGAACAACGCAGCACCGCACCCGTGGTGTATCGCACCTTGAAGCAGATCGGTGAAGCGCTTGGCCGTGGCCAGGCAGATTTCGCGGCGCTGCTCGAGCAAGGCAAGGCGGATCTGATCGCTGCCGGGCTGCGCCCGGACTACCTGGAAGTGCGTCATGCAGTGAACCTGCGCCCGGCAACATTCGGCGACCGGGACCTGGTGATTCTCGTAGCGGCATACCTGGGTAACACTCGCCTTATCGACAACCTTTACCTGCATCTGGACGAGAAAACCGCATAATGGCTTGGGGCGCGCCCAGCGCCCCTCCCAAAATCCCCTGCCATACCCATTCCCTGCGCGTGGCCTTTGCCTATAATGATGGCCAGTCTGAACCCGGCAATGACTGCCCTGTCCAAGGCTCACCACGCATCAAGGAATTCCGCGCAATGGCGTATTACCGAACCCCCCACGATGTGACGGCCCTGCCCGCCTGGCAGGACCTGCAGAAACACCGCGACGCCATGCAAAGCTTCAGCATGCGCGAAGCCTTTGCCGCCGATGCCAAGCGCTTCGACCAATTCTCCCTCAGCAGCTGCGGGTTGTTCCTCGACTATTCGAAAAACCTGATCACCGACGAAACCCGCGACCTGCTGGTGAACCTGGCGGAACAAGTCGGCCTGCAGGATGCGATCAAGTCGATGTTCAGCGGCGAGATCATCAACGCCTCCGAAGGCCGCCCGGTGCTGCACACCGCGCTGCGCCGCCCGGTAGGCGACAAGCTCAGCGTCAACGGCGTCAACGTGATGCCGGAAGTGCACAAGGTACTCAACCAGATCACCGAGCTGGTCGGCCGCATTCATGACGGCTTGTGGCGTGGCTACAGCGAAAAGCCGATCACCGATGTGGTCAACATTGGCATCGGCGGCTCGTTCCTCGGCCCCGAGCTGGTTTCCGAAGCTCTGTTGCCTTATGCCCAGCGCGGCGTGCGCTGCCATTACCTGGCCAATATCGACGGCAGTGAATTCCATGAGCTGTCGGCCAACCTGCGCGCCGAAACCACGCTGTTCATCGTCTCGTCGAAGTCGTTCAACACCCTCGAGACGCTGAAGAACGCCATGGCCGCGCGCACCTGGTACCTGGCCCAAGGCGGCACGGAAGCAGAGCTGTATCGCCACTTCATCGCAGTATCCAGCAACAAGGCCGCCGCCGTGGCATTCGGCATTCGTGAAGAGAACATCTTCCCGATGTGGGACTGGGTAGGCGGGCGCTACTCGCTGTGGTCGGCCATCGGCCTGCCAATCGCCTTGGCCATTGGCACCGCCAACTTCAAGGAGTTGCTGTCGGGTGCCTACACCATGGACCAGCACTTCCAGACCGCACCGTTCGACAAGAACATGCCGGTGCTGCTGGCCCTGCTGGGTGTCTGGTACGGCAACTTCTGGGGCGCGAGCAGCCACGCGATCCTGCCGTATGACCATTACCTGCGCAACATCACCAAGCACCTGCAACAGCTGGATATGGAGTCCAACGGCAAGAGCGTGCTGCAAGATGGCACCCCGGTCAAAACCGATACCGGCCCGGTGATCTGGGGCGGCGTCGGCTGCAACGGCCAGCATGCCTATCACCAGTTGCTGCACCAGGGCACCCAGCTGATCCCGGCCGACTTCATCGTGCCAGTGGTCAGCTTCAACCCGGTGGCCGACCACCATCAGTGGCTGTACGCCAACTGCCTGTCGCAAAGCCAGGCGCTGATGCTCGGCAAGACCCGTGAGGAAGCCGAGGCCGAATTGCGCCAAAAGGGCCTGAACGAAGCGGACATCGAAAAGCTCGCGCCGCACAAGGTGATCCCGGGCAACCGCCCGAGCAACACTCTGGTGGTCGAGCGTATCAGCCCGCGTCGCCTGGGCGCACTGGTGGCGATGTACGAGCACAAGGTGTTCGTGCAAAGCGTGATCTGGGGCATCAATGCCTTCGACCAGTGGGGCGTGGAACTGGGCAAGGAACTGGGCAAGGGCGTTTACCAGCGCTTGGTCGGCAGCCTGGAAGACAGCGCCGAAGATGGCTCCACCCAGGGCCTGATCAATTACTTCCGCGGTCGTCACCGCGGTTGACCCGCGCTCACCAGGCTGCTCTTTGTGGGAGCGGCCTGGTGTCGCGAAAGGGCCGCAGAGCGGCCCCGGCCATTCATGCTTTTACTCTAGGATCTGGGGCTGCTTCGCAGCCCTTTCGCGACACAAGGCCGCTCCTACAACCTCAGCACCAGCCTTCAAGGAACATCCCCGCTGACTACACTGTCCATCGAATAGCCGCTGCTGTCCCTCGCCCCTCACAAGAGCAGGACCACCGCCATGTTCGATATCAGGCAGTATCCCCAGGCCCTGGCCGTCAGCCAGGCCGCCAGCCTCTCCCCCGACGACTACCAGCGCCTCTACCGCCAGTCGGTCGATGACCCCGACACCTTCTGGGCAGAACAGGCCAAACGCCTCAACTGGATCAAACCCTGGTCGAGCGTCCAGCAATGTGACCTGAAGACCGGCAAGGCCCGCTGGTTCGACGGTGGCCAACTGAACGTCAGCTACAACTGCATTGATCGTCACCTGGCCCAGCGCGGCGGACAAACCGCACTGCTGTGGGAAGGCGACGACCCCAAGGATTCCAAGGCCATCACCTACCGCGAACTGCACCGTCAGGTCTGCCGCCTGGCCAATGCCCTGAAGGCACGCGGCGTGAACAAAGGCGACCGAGTGTGCATCTACATGCCGATGATTCCCGAAGCCGCTTACGCCATGCTCGCCTGCACACGCATCGGCGCCATCCACTCGGTGGTGTTCGGCGGCTTCTCCCCAGATGCCCTGCGCGACCGCATTCTCGACGCTGACTGCCGCACCGTGATCACCGCCGATGAAGGTGTGCGGGGTGGCAAGCGCATCCCCCTCAAGCAGAACGTCGACAAGGCCCTGGCCAGCTGCCCTGCAGTCAGCAGCGTGTTCGTGGTGCGTCGCACCGGTGGCGATGTGGCCTGGAGCCAGGGTCGCGACCTCTGGTACCACGAAGCGACCGACAAGGCCGGTGACGATTGCCCACCAGCGCCGATGGATGCTGAAGACCCGTTGTTCATCCTGTATACCTCCGGCAGCACCGGCAAGCCCAAGGGCGTGCTGCATACCACCGGTGGCTACCTGCTGCAGGCGACGATGACCTTCAAGGTGGTGTTCGACTACCGCGACGGCGAGGTGTTCTGGTGCACGGCCGACGTCGGCTGGGTCACGGGCCACAGCTACATCGTTTACGGGCCGCTGGCCAACGGTGCGATTTCGCTGATGTTCGAAGGCGTACCCAACTACCCGGACACTTCGCGCTTCTGGCAGGTGGTGGACAAACACCAGGTGAACATCTTCTACACCGCGCCCACCGCGCTGCGCGCATTGATGCGTGAGGGTTCGGCACCGCTGCAGAGCACCTCGCGCGAAAGCCTGCGCCTGCTCGGCAGCGTTGGCGAACCGATCAACCCCGAAGCCTGGGAGTGGTACTTCGAAGAGGTTGGGCAAAAGCGCTGCCCAATCGTCGACACCTGGTGGCAGACCGAAACCGGCGGCATCATGCTCACGCCGCTACCAGGAGCCCAAAGGCTCAAGCCCGGCTGCGCCACACAGCCAATGTTCGGCGTGCAGCCGGTGCTGCTGGACGACAAAGGCAAACTGATCGAGGGCCCGGGCGCCGGTCTGCTGGTGATCAAGGCCAGCTGGCCCGGGCAGATCCGCAGCGTCTATGGCGACCACCAGCGTATGGTCGATACCTACTTCAAGCCCATGCCCGGTTACTACTTCACCGGTGACGGCGCCCGCCGCGATGCCGACGGCGATTACTGGATCACCGGCCGCATCGATGATGTGATCAACGTCTCCGGCCACCGCATCGGCACTGCCGAGGTAGAAAGCGCGCTGGTGCTGCACGACAGCGTCGCCGAGGCCGCCGTGGTCGGCTACCCCCATGACCTCAAGGGCCAAGGCGTGTATGCCTTCGTCACCACCATGAACGGTATTACCCCTGACGATGCACTCAAGGCCGAGCTGCTGACACTGGTCAGCAAGGAGATCGGCAGCTTTGCCAAGCCGGAACTGATCCAGTGGGCACCCGCCTTGCCCAAGACCCGCTCGGGCAAGATCATGCGGCGTATACTGCGCAAGATTGCCTGCAACGAACTGGACAACCTCGGCGACACCTCGACCCTGGCCGACCCAAGCGTGGTGCAGGGCCTGATCGACAAACGCCTCAATCAATAACGGGCGGCCACTTGCCATGGCCGTCCTGAAGCACAGGACGCCATGGAAGCCCTACGCCGCCGCATCGAAACCCAGGTCATGAGCCTCACCGGGCTTGCCCTCGGCCAGCTCGACCTCGAGTCCCCCAAAGGCGACCCTGGCCTGTTCGGCCCGCACAGCATCAGTTGGCGGGTGCATGGCGACTTCCCGAGCATGCTGGTCGGCGGTATCAGTGCGCTGATGCTGCAACTGCTGCACCCATTGGCCCTGGCCGGGGTGTGGGACCACTCCAACTTCCGCGAAGACCTGCTCGGCCGCCTGCGCCGCACCAGCCAGTTCATCTCTGGCACCACCTTCGGCGCTACCGGCGATGCCGAATGGCTGATCGACAAGGTGCGCACCATCCACTTGCAGGTGACCGGCACCGCGCCCGATGGCAGCCCATATGCCGCAAGTGACCCCGACCTGCTGACCTGGGTGCACGTGGCGGAGGTCAGCAGCTTCCTCGCAGCCCACCTGCGCTACCGCGACCCCGGCCTTTCACGTGCCGATCAGGACGCCTATTACGCCGAGATCGCCCTGATCGCCGAACGCCTCGGGGCGCGCAATGTCCCCCGCTCCTGCCAGCAGGTCGCGGACTACCTGCACCGAATGCGCCCACAACTGCAATGCAGCGCGCGTAGCCTGGAGGTTGTCGAGATCCTGCTCGATGCACCCGCGCCAAGCCGCCTTGCCGAGCCGGTCGGCAAGCTAATGTTGCATGCCGGCATCGATCTGCTGCCGGGCTGGGCCCAGGCCATGCTCGGCCTGCAACAAGGGCCGCTGCAACGGCGCATGATCCGCCTTGGCCTGCAAAGCACAGCGCCAATTCTGCGCTGGGCCATGCGAGACGGCTCTGCACATCGGGCCAGGCGACGCATGGGTATCGAGTGACGGGAAATGGTCGCCCCAGCGGAACCGATTTAACGTGCCATACTCCAACCACTCCTGCTTAGACAGACGAAGCGACACATGTACAAAGGATTGACTCGCGCCCTCGGCGCCCTGCTGGCTCTGGTGGCCCTATACAGCCTGCTCGGCTTCCTCATTCTTCCTGGTGTCGCCTTGCGTATCGCCAACCAGCAGCTGGCGCAGTACGCCACCGTGCCGGCACACCTGCAACGCATCGAACTCAACCCCTTCAGCCTCGAGCTGACGCTTTGGGGCCTGCAGCTCGGCGAGCCTGGCAAGGAGCAGGTCGGCTTTGAACGGCTGTACGCCAACCTGGCGCTCGACAGCTTGTGGAGCGGCGCCCTGCACCTGCAGGCCATCGAACTCGACAAGCCACGCAACGAGGTGCTGTTCGCCAAGGACGGTACGCTCAACCTGACCCAACTGTTCAAGTTGCCCGCCAGCGAACCCAAGCCAGAGCAGCCACCCAGCGACCCGTTCCCACTGCGTATTGGCAGCATCAAGCTCAGTGGCGGTTATCTGCACTTCGAGGACCAGCGCCCGAGCGAGCCGATCGAGTTCATCTACGACGACATGAACCTGGAGCTGAAAAACCTCAGCACCCTGCCAGACGACAACGCCGACATGACCTTGGTGGCCAAGGGCCCCAATGGCGGCCAGGTCGACTGGACCGGCACCCTGAGCCTGGCCCCCTTGGGCTCGGAAGGCACCCTGAAAGTCACCGACGGCAAGATGAAACTGTTCTGGCCCTACGTGCGCGATGCCCTGCCGCTGGTGCTGGAAGACGGCGTGCTCAACCTCGACACCCACTACAAGCTCAACCTGTCCAAGGAAACCGAGCTGTTGCTGGACAATACCTCGGTCAAGATCGCGCCGTTCGCCATCAAGGCCCCGGATGACCGGCCGCTGGTGCGCCTGGCCAGCCTGGAAGTAAGCGAGACGTCCATCGACCTGGCCAAGCAGCTGGTCACCGTCGGCAAGGTTCGCAGCGAAAAGCTGGAAACCTGGGCGGCTCTGGAAAAGGACGGCCAACTCGACTGGCAGAAGCTGTTCGCCAGCCAGCCGGCCAAAGCCACGCCGAAGGAGAAAGCCGAGCCGGCGGCTGCCGAACCAACGCCGCAGGAGAAAGCCGCAAAGGCGCCAAGCAAGCCGTGGCAGGTACTGCTCAAGGACGTGCAACTGCGCGACTACCAGGTACACCTCGCCGACCGTAGCCAGAAGGAGCCGGTAGCGCTGGATGTCGGCCCGCTGAACCTCGACATGCAGGGTTTCGACAGCCTCAACCAGTCGCCTTTTACCCTCAAGCTCGACACCGGCGTTGGCAAACAAGGCAAGCTGCAGGCAGCAGGTGAAGTGAACCTGGCGCCGGTCACCGCCAAGCTCGATGTCAGCACCCGTGACATCGACCTGCGTATCGCCCAGGCGTACATCAGCCCGTTCATTCGCCTCGAACTGCGCAGCGGCATGCTCGCCAGCGACCTCAAGGTCGACCTCAAGCGCACCGAGCCTCTGGCCTTCACGGTTGCTGGCAAGGCCCAGGTCAACCAGCTGCATACCCTGGACACCATCAAGGGCCGTGATTTCGTCAAATGGCAGCAAGTAAACGTCGATGCCCTGTCGTATGTGCACGGTGATGCCTTGTCGATCGACAAAGTCACCCTGCTGCAGCCCTACGCGCGTTTCATCATCAACGAAGACCGCACCACCAGCATCGACGACCTGCTGATCCCGCAACCGGCCGGCGCGCCGTCCAGCAGCCCGGCCAAGCCAGCCAGTGCTGCAGCCAGCAAGCCCCTCGGCATCCACATCGGCCAGATCGACATCAACGATGGCTCGGCCAACTTCGCCGACCTGACCCTGACACCGAACTTCGCCACCGCCATCCAGCAGCTCAACGGCCAGATAGGCACCATCGACAACCGCAAGCCGGCACCGGCCAAGGTCGACGTCAAAGGCAAGGTCGACCGTTATGCCCCGGTCACCATCAAGGGCGCGCTCAACCCGTTCAACCCGCTGGCCAGCCTGGATATCGCCACCAGTTTCAAGCGCGTCGAACTGACCACGTTGACCCCCTACTCCGGCAAGTTCGCTGGTTTCCGTATCCGCAAAGGCCGGCTGAACCTCGACCTGCACTACCTGATCACCAACGGCCAGCTCAAGGCCGAGAACAAGGTGGTGGTCGAACAGCTGCAACTGGGGGAAAAGGTCGAGAGCCCTGATGCGGTGGACCTCCCAATCCGCTTGGCGATCGCCTTGCTCAAGGACACCGAAGGGCGGATCTCCATCGAACTGCCGGTTTCGGGCGACCTCAACAACCCGCAGTTCAGCGTCATGCCGATCGTCTGGCAGACCCTGCGCAACCTGGTGCTGCGTGCGGCCCAGGCGCCGTTCAAGTTCATCGGCGGGCTGATTGCCGGTGGTGGCTCGCAAGACCTGGGTACGGTGGCCTTCGCCCCTGGTTCCAGCGAGCTTAGTGGAGATGCGCAGTCGACCCTGGACAAACTGGCATCGGCGCTCAAGGAGCGCCCGGAACTGCGCCTGGAAATCGAAGGCACCAGCGCCCAGAGCAGCGACGGCCCGTTGATCGCCCAGCAGCGCCTGGAACGTGAATACCAGGCGACCTGGTACAAGATCCTGCAGCGCCGTGGCGACAAGGTACCGGCCAACGCCTCGATGCTGCAGGTCGATGACAGCGACAAACCGGCGATGCTCGAAGGCATCTACCGCACCCGCCTGAAACAGCAACCCCCAGCCGAGTGGGAGCAATTGAGCCGGGACGAGCGCGCCACCAAGCTGCGCGAGGCAGTGATCAAGTCCTGGGCTGAAAGCACGGCATTACTGCGTACCCTTGGCCAGGAGCGGGCCAGCAGCATCAAGGACTACCTGGTCGACAAGGGCAAGCTCGAAGATGACCGGGTGTATTTCATCGACACCAACCTTGGGCAGGCTGAACGTGATGGGCGGGTGGTTACCCCGATGCACCTGGATGCTGAGTAGCCACAAGCCTGTATGCGCCCTTGCAGGAGCGGCCTTGTGTCGCGAAAGGGGTGCGAAGCGCCCCCATGATTGCAGCTTCGCCGCATGAGTTGCCGGGGCCGCTGCGCGGCCCTTTCGCGACACAAGGCCGCTCCTACGGGCAGACGCGATACTGGCTCACACCAGCCGCTGCCCCGACACCGATGGGTGATACAGCGGCTGTACCTTGTTCCCCGCAGGGTCCAGCAGGTGGAAGCTGCGCGCACCATCACCATGGTTGAACGGTTTGTCGAGCAAGGTCACACCACGCGCCTTGAAGTACTGGTACCAGGCCTCCAGCTCTTCCACGCTATCGACGATGAAGCCGTAATGGTCGAGCGTCTGCAACCCATTGGCCGCCCCTGCCCCACGCCCCAGCGACAGATTGTCGTTACCGCAGGTCAGGTAAACCAGGTCCTCGTTGGCCCGGTTCAGCACCTCCATGCCCATCACATCGACGTAGAAACGCTCGCACTCCTCCAGATTGGGCACCAGCAGGGCAATATGGCGCAAGCCATTCAGGCGACCGGGACGAGCAGGTAATTCAGACATTGGCGCGACTCCTTTTTTGTATACAATTCTAAATTGAATTTAAAACAAAAGGATCGCCCTGTGTATAGCCTGTTCATCAAGACCCGTGTAAAACCTGGTTGCGCCGAAGCCTTCCTGACCGCCATCAAGGTCAATGCCGCTGCCTCCGTCGCTACCGAACCAGGTTGCCTGGTGTTCGACGTATCCCAGGACAGGCTCGACCCCGACGTGATCTACCTGTACGAGATCTACCGCGACGATGATGCGTACGAAGCGCACACGCAGACCGCACATTTCCGCGACAGCCGCCCGCAGGTCGAGCCGCTGATCGTCGAACAGGAATGCTTCGAGAGCGATGTGATCGCCCGCAATCCGGTGTATTGAACGTACATGAAAAAGCCCCGGCACAGGCCGGGGCTTTTTCAGTGAAGGTGGCCAAGTCCGTTTGGCCGACGGGACATTCCTTATTCGGCTTTCAGGCCATCAGCGGAAACGGCCTTCACGCCTTTGATTTTCTTGGTGATATCAACCGCCATTTTTTTCTGCGATTCGGTAACGGCAGTTTCCGACGACAGGGATACGACACCTTTGTTGGTCTCGACCTTGATGTCGCTGCCTGGAATGCCCTTCTCGGTCATGAGGTCCGATTTCACCTTGGTAGTGATCCAGGTGTCCGAGGTCGCTTCCTTGGCTTTGGTCACCTCACCGGCCGCGATCGTCATGGGGGCCTGGGTGGACTGT
Organism: Pseudomonas sp. NBRC 111123; assembly: GCF_001320205.1. Classification (NCBI taxonomy): domain Bacteria; kingdom Pseudomonadati; phylum Pseudomonadota; class Gammaproteobacteria; order Pseudomonadales; family Pseudomonadaceae; genus Pseudomonas; species Pseudomonas sp. NBRC 111123. Next base: position 127,984 of record NZ_BCAZ01000006.1, on the reverse strand, counting down.
TGGGCGAACGCCGCGTTAGCCATGGTCAGGGTCAGAGCGGTAGCAGTAGCGGCAGCAATGGCGAACTTCTTCATGTGGGTCACTCCTGTTTTTCGAAAGGTCTGCGCCGTAAGTCCTGGCGGCAGGTAAGAGTGTAGTTGCATGTGCTGTGCCAGCTTTACCGCTTCGCTTGTTTCTTTATAAATCAATGACTTATGAGAAGCTTCAGACAGTAGCAGTCGTGCATTTTGCAATCAGGCCACAAAACCTGCATGCAAGATGCAAGTACGCAAAAGGTTCCCGATGCGCATAAAAAAAAGGGCCCCGAAGGGCCCCTTTCCTGTTGCGTGTCAGTCGCTTAGACGCCCGAGGCCTTGGCCGCGGCAACGTCCTTGATCGACAGCTTGATACGGCCGCGGTTGTCCACGTCCAGTACCAGCACTTCAACTTCCTGACCTTCTTTCAGCACATCGGTGACTTTCTCTACGCGAGCGTCGCTCAGCATCGAGATGTGCACCAGGCCGTCCTTGCCAGGCAGGATGTTGACGAAGGCGCCGAAGTCGACAATACGCTCGACCTTGCCGACGTAGATCTTGCCGATCTCGGCCTCGGCAGTGATGCCCAGGATGCGCTGCTTGGCAGCCTCTGCTGCTTCCTTGGTTTCGCCGAAGATCTTGATCGAGCCGTCGTCTTCGATGTCGATCGAAGCCTTGGTCTCTTCGCAGATGGCACGAATGGTGGCGCCGCCTTTGCCGATGACGTCACGGATCTTGTCGGTGTCGATCTTCATCGCGATCATGGTCGGGGCGTTGGCCGACAGCTCGGTACGCGACTCGCCAATGATCTGGTTCATCTGGCCGAGGATATTCAGGCGCGCTTCCAGGGCCTGACCCAGGGCGATTTCCATGATCTCTTCGGTGATACCGTTGATCTTGATGTCCATCTGCAGCGCGGTAACACCTTTGGCGGTACCCGCAACCTTGAAGTCCATGTCGCCGAGGTGGTCTTCGTCGCCCAGGATGTCGGTCAGGACTGCGAACTTGTCGCCTTCCTTGACCAGGCCCATGGCGATGCCGGCAACCGGAGCCTTCATCGGTACACCGGCGTCCATCAGAGCCAGGGAAGCACCGCAAACCGAGGCCATGGAGCTCGAACCGTTGGATTCGGTGATTTCCGAAACCACGCGGATGGTGTACGGGAACACGTCAGCGGCTGGCAGCATGGCCTGAACCGAACGACGGGCCAGACGGCCGTGGCCGATTTCGCGGCGGCCGGCACCCCCCATGCGACCACACTCGCCTACCGAGAACGGTGGGAAGTTGTAGTGCAGCATGAACGGGTCTTTCTTCTCACCTTCGAGGGTGTCCAGCAGCTGGGCGTCACGCGCAGTACCCAGGGTCGCAACGACCAGGGCCTGGGTTTCGCCACGGGTGAACAGCGCCGAACCGTGAGTCTTCGGCAGTACGCCGACTTCGATGTTCAGGGGGCGTACGGTCTTGGTGTCGCGGCCGTCGATACGTGGCTTGCCGTTGACGATGTTTTCACGAACGGTGCGGTATTCGATTTCGCCGAAGATGTCTTTGACTTCACCAGCCGAAGGCTGGCCTTCTTCACCGGAGAACTTGGCAACGGCCTGATCGCGTAGCTCGCCCAGGCGTGCGTAGCGGTCAGCCTTGACGGTGATGGTGTAGCCCTGCGAAACGGCTTCGCCGAACTCGGCGCGGATAGCGTTGAACAGTTCGGTGTTGGCAACGGCTGGTTTCCAGTCCCAGGTCGGCTTGGCAGCTTCTGCGGCCAGTTCTTTGACAGCCTGGATAACAGCCTGGAATTCGTCGTGGGCGAACAGTACAGCGCCCAGCATCTGGTCTTCGGTCAGCTCCTGAGCTTCCGATTCAACCATCAGCACCGCATCGGAAGTACCGGCAACGACCATGTCCAGGCTCGAGGCAGCCAGTTGCTCGTAGGTCGGGTTCAGCAGGTAGCCGGTGCTTTCGTGGAAGGCAACGCGGGCAGCGCCGATCGGGCCTTCGAACGGAATGCCGGAGATAGCCAGGGCAGCCGAGGTACCGATCATCGCAGCGATGTCCGGATCGGTCTTCTTGCTGGTGGAAACCACGGTGCAGACAACCTGCACTTCGTTCATGAAACCTTCAGGGAACAGCGGACGGATCGGACGGTCGATCAGGCGCGAGGTCAGCGTCTCTTTCTCGGAAGGACGGCCTTCACGCTTGAAGAAGCCACCCGGGATCTTACCGGCGGCGTAGGTCTTTTCCTGATAGTGGACCGACAGCGGGAAGAAACCCTTGCCTGGGTCGGCCTGCTTGGCGCCAACCACGGTCACCAGCACGGTGACGTCGTTGTCGACGGTAACCAGCACGGCGCCGGTTGCCTGGCGGGCGATACGGCCCGTTTCGAGAGTAACGGTCGATTGACCGAACTGGAATTTCTTGATTACCGGGTTCACGGTTTCCTACCTTTTTCAGTGGCTCTGGGGGGAACTGGTTTCTTGCGAATTCTTGGGCAGAACGGGGGATCGGCCCCATTGACCGTCCAGATACAACACGAGGTTGGGAGCCTGGCTGCTGCGCGGTAAACCGCTCAGCAAAACCAGGCTGCCAACCTCGGAGATACGCGTGGCGTGTCCGACGACGATGCTGCAAAGCAGCATAGCCGAAGCCTGCGACACGCCATGCACACCACTGACCAGGCCGCTATTAGCGACGCAGGCCCAGGCGACCGATCAGGGCGCTGTAACGAGTGGTGTCTTTGCCCTTCAGGTAGTCCAGCAGCTTACGACGCTGGTTGACCATACGGATCAGACCACGACGGGAGTGGTGGTCTTTATCGTTGGCCTTGAAGTGGCCTTGCAGTTTGTTGATGTTGGCGGTCAGCAGAGCAACCTGCACTTCCGGGCTACCGGTATCGCCGGCGGCTTGCTGGTAATCGGCAACGATCTGAGCTTTTTCTTCAACGCTGAGGGCCATGAGGCTTCTCCAAATTAAACGGATCCCGCAAGCGGGCTCCAATAGGCCAGGGGCAAAACCCTGTATTAATAAAATGAGTTGTGACCGTGCCTACTGACAGCCACCCTCGGTCCACCGGTTTCAGCCTAAGCCTGCGCCTGTGGTTTCGGTCATTCCGACCGAATCAGTCGACGCGGCGCAATGCGCCCGTCTTCGCTCACTTCACCGATACCGATGAAGCGGCCATTGTGATCCTGTACGCGGACCATGCCGAACTGCGGTGCATCCGGCGCACGCACTGCCTGGCCATGCAGCCAGTAGAAAGCGCTGTGCTCGGACAGGCACACCAGTGGCCAGTCCTGCAGCCCACTGTCGGACGGCATCAGGAAGCGATCGAGCGCTTCGTTGCCACCTTCGGCATGGGCCTGCTCGAGTTCCTCGAGGGTTACCGTCTGGGCCAGGGCGAACGGCCCGGCCTGGGTCCGGCGCAGCTCGGCGACATAAGCGCCGCAGCCCAGAGCCTCGCCGATATCCTCCACCAGGGTACGGATATAGGTGCCTTTGCTGCAGCCTACCGACAACCGTGCACGGGCGCCTTCGCACTCGAGCAACTCCAAGCGGCCAATAGTAACAGAACGCGCCTCGCGCTCCACTACCTCTCCTGCACGCGCCAGTTTGTAAAGCGGCTGGCCGTCGCGCTTGAGCGCCGAGTACATCGGCGGTACTTGGAGGATTTCACCGCGAAAACGCGGAATCACCGCTTCGATATCGGCGCGACCAACGGTCACCTCACGGGTCTGCAGGACTTCGCCTTCAGCGTCCGCGGTGCTGGTAGTCTGCCCCATCTGCATGACCGTTTCGTAGCCCTTGTCAGAATCGAGCAAGTACTGCGAAAACTTGGTCGCCTCACCGAAGCACAGCGGCAGCACGCCGGTGGCCAGCGGGTCGAGGCTGCCGGTGTGGCCGGCCTTCTCGGCATTGAGCAACCAGCGGACTTTCTGCAACGCGGCGTTGGAGGTGAAACCCAGCGGCTTGTCGAGCAGGATGATGCCGCTGACGTTGCGGCGGATACGTTTGACCTGGGCCACCGCTTACTCCTTGGCGTCCGGCTCGTCGGCATCCTTGTGCAGGCGGTCTTCGGCCACTGCACGCTCGATCAGCGCCGACAGGTGGACACCTCGGCTGACACTTTCATCGAAGTGGAAGTGCAGCTGCGGCACGCTGCGCAGCTGCATCGAGCGGCCCAGGTGCAGGCGCAGGAAGCTTGCGGCGCTGTTCAGAGCCTTGAGCGACTGCTGCACGGCGTCTGGCGCTTCTTCGCCCATGACGGTGATGAAGACCTTGGCATGGCCCAGGTCGCGGCTGACATCCACTGCGGTGATGGTCACCAGACCGACGCGTGGGTCTTTGACTTCACGGCGGATCAGCTCGGCCAGCTCGCGCTGCATCTGATCACCGATACGTTGGGTACGGCTGTATTCTTTGGCCATTCTTGCTACCTGTAACTTAAAGCGGCAAACGCCCGGTGAGGCTGAAGCCTGACCGGGCGCTACCTACTGAGGCGCTGCCCACCGCCCTGCGGCGGGGGCTGGCGCCCTGCTCACCCTTAAAGGGTACGAGCAACCTGGACTTTCTCGAAGACTTCGATCTTGTCGCCGACCTTGACGTCGTTGTAGCTCTTGACGCCAATACCGCACTCCATGCCCGAACGAACTTCGGAAGCGTCGTCCTTGAAGCGACGCAGCGATTCCAGCTCGCCTTCGAAGATCACAACGTCGTCGCGCAGTACGCGGATCGGACGGTTGCGGTACACGGTACCCTCGATGACCATACAGCCAGCGATGGCGCCGAACTTCGGCGAACGGAACACGTCACGTACTTCTGCAACGCCCAGGATGTTCTCGCGAACATCGCTGCCGAGCATGCCGGTCAGGGCCTTCTTGACGTCTTCGATGATGTCGTAGATCACGTTGTAGTAACGCATATCCAGACCTTCCTGCTCGACGATCTTGCGCGCGCCGGCATCGGCACGCACGTTGAAGCCGAACAGTACTGCATTCGAAGCCAGCGCCAGGTTGGCGTCGCTTTCGGTGATACCACCTACGCCGCCACCGATCACGCGGACCTGAACTTCGTCGTTGCCCAGGCCGCCGAGCGAGCCCTGCAGTGCTTCCAGGGAACCACGCACGTCGGTCTTGAGGACGATGTTGAGGGTCTTCTTCTCTTCCTGACCCATGGTCTCGAAGATGTTTTCCAGCTTGCCGGCGTGAGCACGGGCCAGCTTGACCTCGCGGTACTTGCCTTGACGGAACAGGGCCACTTCGCGGGCCTTCTTCTCGTCGGCAACCACGGACAGCTCGTCACCGGCTTCCGGGGTACCGTCCAGGCCAAGAATCTCGACCGGGATCGACGGGCCGGCTTCCTTCACAGGCTTGCCGTTCTCGTCGAGCATGGCACGCACGCGGCCATAATTGGAGCCGCACAGGACCATGTCGCCCTGACGCAGGGTACCGTCCTGAACCAGGATGGTTGCCACCGGGCCACGGCCCTTGTCCAGGCGCGATTCAACCACAACGCCACGACCTGGAGCGGTCGGGGTGGCGGTCAGCTCGAGGATCTCGGCCTGCAGCAGGACAGCTTCGAGCAGTTCGTCGACACCGGTACCCATCTTCGCCGAAACCTTGACGAACGGAGTGTCACCACCCCAGTCCTCGGAGGTCACGCCTTCGACGGCCAGTTCGTTGCGGATGCGATCGAGGTCGGCGCCCGGCTTGTCGATCTTGTTCACTGCAACCACCAGCGGAACGCCAGCTGCCTTGGCATGCTGAACGGCTTCGCGGGTCTGCGGCATCACGCCGTCGTCCGCCGCCACCACCAGGATGACGATGTCGGTCGCCTTGGCACCACGAGCACGCATCTGAGTGAACGCTGCGTGGCCCGGGGTATCGAGGAAGGTGACCATGCCGCGGTCGGTTTCCACGTGGTAGGCGCCGATGTGCTGGGTAATACCACCGGCTTCGCCAGCAGCAACCTTGGCACGACGGATGTAGTCGAGCAGCGAGGTCTTGCCATGGTCAACGTGACCCATGACGGTAACCACCGGCGCGCGCGACTCGGTCTGGCCTTCGAACTTCAGCGATTCGGCCAGGGAGTCTTCCAGGGCGGTGTCGCTGACCAGAGTGACCTTGTGGCCCAGCTCTTCTGCGATCAGCTGAGCGGTTTCCTGGTCGAGTACCTGGTTAATGGTAACCGGGGTGCCCATCTTGAACATGAACTTGACCACTTCGGCGCCCTTGACGGACATCTGGTTGGCCAGTTCCGAGACAGTGATGGTCTCGCCGATGGTCACGTCACGAATGACTGGGCCGGTCGGGTTCTGGAAGCCGTGCTGGTTACGCTTCTTCAGCTTGCTCTTGCCACCGCGACCACGACGAGCGCCATCGCTCTCTTCGTCGGTGGTGCGCGGTGCGGCACGAGGAGTCGGAGCCTTTTCCTTCTCCTTGACCTTGACCTTGATCGACACGCGCGGCGCTTCGCCACGACGCTCGCCACCACGACGGTCTTCGTCACGGGTGCGGCCTTCGTTGCGACGGGCTTCGTCCTTCTTGCGCTCGGCAGCACGAGCTGCGGCATCCTCGGACGCTGGAACGTCGGCGACTACCGGAGCTGGAGCAGCGGCAGGCGCTGGCTCGGCCTTGGCGACAGGCGCCGGGGCTGGAGCTGGCGCATCGGCTGCCTGACGGCGAGCCTGCTCTTCATTGCGCTGACGAACTTCGGCCTCGACCTTGTCGCGAGCGGCATTTTCAGCCGCGCGGCGCTCATCCTGCTCACGCTTCTGCTCAGCCTGGATTTCTTCAGGGCTGCGCTGCACGAAAACTTTCTTCTTGCGTACTTCTACGCTGATGCTCTTGCTACCGGCGACACGCAGGGTGCTGGTGGTCTTGCGCTGCAAGGTAATCTTGCGCGGCTCTTCCACCTTGCTCTTGTGGCTGCTCTTCAAATGGGTCAGCAGAGTCTGCTTCTCATTGTCGGTCACTACCTGACCGGCGTCGGTGTGCGGCAGACCTGCCTCACGCATCTGCTGCAGCAGGCGCTCTACCGGTGCCTCGACCTCTTGGGCCAGTTCTTTCACCGTGACTTGCGTCATGCACTTCTCTCCTCAGGCCGCGCCTAATTACTCGAACCAGTGGGCTCGGGCGGCCATGATCAACTTGCCGGCACGCTCTTCGTCGATGCCGTCGATGTCGAGCAGGTCGTCAATCGACTGCTCGGCCAGGTCTTCGCGGTTAACCACGCCGCGCACCGCCAGTTCCGCTGCCAGGTCCTTGTCCATACCCTCGAGAGAGAGCAGGTCGTCGGACGGATGGGCGTCTGCCAGTTTTTCTTCGGTAGCGATGGCCTTGGTCAACAAACGGTCCTTGGCACGAGCGCGCAGCTCATTGACGATATCTTCGTCAAAGCCATCGATGTTGAGCATTTCTTCCAACGGTACGTAGGCAATTTCTTCGAGGCTGGTAAAGCCTTCGTCGACCAGCACTTGGGCCAGCTCCTCGTCGACTTCCAGTTCATCGATGAAATTGCGCAGGATGTCGCCGGTTTCAGCCTGTTGCTTGGCCTGGATGTCCTTCTCGGTCATCACGTTCAGGGTCCAGCCAGTCAGCTGACTGGCAAGGCGAACGTTCTGACCACCACGGCCAATAGCTTGTGCCAGGTTGTCTTCGGCAACGGCAATGTCCATTGCATGGGCATCTTCATCGACGATGATCGCCGCGACTTCGGCCGGCGACATGGCGTTGATGACGAACTGCGCCGGGTTCTCGTCCCAGAGGACGATATCCACACGCTCACCACCCAGCTCGCCGGATACGGCCTGGACGCGCGAACCGCGCATGCCGATGCAGGCACCTTGCGGGTCGATGCGCTTGTCCTTGGAGCGGACGGCGATCTTGGCACGCGAACCCGGATCACGGGAGGCAGCCATGACTTCAATGAGCCCTTCAGCGATTTCCGGCACTTCGATGCGGAACAGCTCGATCAGCATCTGCGGCGCGGTGCGCGACAGGATCAGCTGAGGGCCGCGGTTCTCGGTGCGGATTTCCTTGAGCAGCGCACGCAGGCGCACGCCAACCCGGAAGGTCTCACGTGGAATGATGTCTTCGCGGGCCAGCAAGGCCTCAGCGTTGTTACCCAGGTCGACGATAACGTTGTCACGGGTAACTTTCTTGACGGTGCCGGAGATGATCTCATTGACCCGCTCGCGGTAAGCGTCGACCACCTGGGCGCGCTCGGCTTCACGGACCTTCTGCACAATGACCTGTTTGGCGGTCTGCGCGGCGATACGGCCGAACTCGATGGACTCGATCTTTTCTTCGATCACGTCACCGACTTTCGCTTCCGGGTGGGTGTCCTTGATCTTGTCCAGCCAGGTTTCAATCGCCGGGTCATCCAGGTCGTTTTCATCGACCACGGTCCAGCGACGGAAAGTCTCATAGCTACCGGTGTGGCGGTTGATTTCCACACGCAGGTCGACTTCGTCCTCAAAACGTTTTTTGGTTGCAGTAGCCAGGGCCACTTCCAGCGCTTCGAAAATGACGCCGGGCGGTACACCTTTTTCGTTGGATACCGATTCAACAACCAGCAGTACTTCTTTGCTCATCGTACGCCTCGCCTTGCGCAAGCCATTGGGCCCGGATAGTCCGCCGGGCCCGGCACGTCTCAGTCAAAACTGGGAATAATATTGGCCTTGTCGATCGAGTCGATCGGCAGCAGGAACTCTTGATTGTCAACCTGGACAACCACATCCTGATCCTCCACACCGCGGAGAAGGCCCTGGAAGTTACGACGACCCTCGAAGGGTGAACGCAGCTTGATCTTCACTTGTTCGCCGGCATGCGAGGCAAACTGTTCCAGAGTGAACAGTGGGCGATCCATGCCTGGAGAGGAGACCTCAAGGGTATATTCGCTGCTGATCGGATCTTCCACGTCGAGGATCGCGCTGGCCTGACGGCTGACCGCTTCGCAGTCGTCCACCAGGATGCCGTCTTCCTTGTCGATATAGATGCGCAGTACCGAATGCTTACCCTGGGATACGTACTCGATCCCCCAGCACTGATAGCCCAGACCCTCGACCACCGGGGCCAACAAGGCCTGCAACTGTTCTAGCTTGCTCGACACCTGAACCCCCTCGTGCATGCTGTGCAAATAAAAAATGGGCGAAGCGCCCATCCCTGAAAGCGCCGTAGGACAACGACGCCGTAAATTGTTCGGCTAGCAAAAAGCCCCTGAAAAGGGGCTCCGCTGAAGCTGGTTGCGGGGGCTGGATTTGAACCAACGACCTTCGGGTTATGAGCCCGACGAGCTACCAAGCTGCTCCACCCCGCGACAAAGCTGGGGCGAAAGTATAAGACTTAACCTGCTTAGGGGTCAAACCCAAACCTTCACCTGCAAGAAAGCCCGCTAAAGCGGGCTCTCAAGCTTCAATTGGTACCGAGAAGGGGACTCGAACCCCTACACCCTATGGGCACAACCACCTCAAGGTTGCGTGTCTACCAATTCCACCACCTCGGCAATACTACTACTTGAAACCCGTTACTTCTGCTCTTCGGCCGGAGGAGGTACATCACCTTTGCTGGTGGTTTCGCTCTTCTGCTCCTGGAGCACCGGTACATCATCATTAACTGCCGGTTTTTGCGGCTCTTTCACTTCTAGCACCGCTGGATCTGGAAGACCTGCTTGGCTAAGCTGGTGAGCTTGTTGCTTCGCGAAGTATCCTAACCCAAGTGCTGTCAAAAAGAAAGTGGCAGCGAGTATAGCAGTTAATTTACTCAGGAAGGTAGCAGAACCTTGACTCCCGAACACAGTGTTTGATGCACCTGCGCCGAAAGATGCACCTGCTTCCGCACCCTTACCCTGTTGCAACAGAACCAGCACTACAAGCGACAGCGCTGCCAACAGATGAAAAACAACGATAACTGTTTCCAGCATTTGTTCAGTTTCCTGCGGCGCGACAAATTGCACCGAATTCGTCTGCGTTCAGGGACGCTCCACCAATGAGCCCCCCATCGATATCCGGCATGCCGAACAGTTCGGCCGCATTGGCCGCCTTCACGCTGCCGCCGTAGAGAAGCTGCACGTTTGCGGCAACTTCGGCGTCTTCGGCCGCCAACTGAGCGCGGATGGCAGCATGCACATCCTGAGCTTGTTGAGGCGAAGCCGTCAAACCTGTGCCAATGGCCCAAACCGGCTCATAAGCAATAACTGCATTGGCAAAAGCTTTAACACCGAACGCGTCGATGATACTGCTTAGTTGACCCCCGACAACTTCGAGTGTCTTGCCTGCCTCACGCTCTTCGAGGGTCTCCCCTACGCACAGCACCGGCATTAAACCACTAAGTTGAGCGGCTGCAAACTTATCTTTCAGCACTTCTTCACTTTCGCCGATGATCTGACGACGCTCGGAGTGGCCAATCAAGACCAACTTGCAACCTGCTTCAACCAACTGACTTGGTGCAACTTCACCGGTCAGCGCGCCCTGCTCGGGCTTTACCGCAGAATTCTGTGCTCCAACAATGATCCCTTTACCCTGCAGACCATCAACCACCTGATTGATGAACAGCGCAGGCGGGAACACCGCGACTTCAACACCATTTGGCACGGACATATTGCCCAGGCCCAGGATCAGCTCAGCGACGCTGGCGCGGGTACCGTGCATCTTCCAGTTACCAGCTACCATAGGGCGACGCATGCTTTACCTCGTCGGTCAAAGTGGGCGCAGATCTTACCCAACCCGATCTGCGCTGGCAAGCCTATTTCAGGCACAAACTTCTGCGACCAGTTTGGCCAGAGCTTCAGCGTGGCTGCGCACCTGGCTTTCGTCGTCACCTTCGACCATCACCCGCACCAAAGGCTCGGTGCCAGACTTGCGCAACAGCACACGCCCACGCCCGGCCATGGCCTCGGTCACCTTGGCGCTGGCCTCTTTGACTGCCGGATGCTCAAGGGGGTCGACCTTGCTTGCGCCAAACCGCACGTTGATCAACACCTGAGGGCACTTGCGCAAGGCCTGACGCGCCTGCGCCAGGGTCTCGCCACGGCGCTTGAGCGCCATCAGCACCTGCAGCGCGGCAATGATCGCATCACCGGTGGTGGTGTGGTTGCAGCACACCACATGCCCGGAATTTTCACCACCGAGCAACCAGTCACGCTCAAGCAGTTCGGCCATCACGTAGCGATCGCCTACCTTGGCCCGCACGAAGGGGATATCCAGGTCCTTGAGCGCGAGCTCCAGGCCCAAGTTGCTCATCAGTGTCCCAACCACCCCACCCTGCAACTTGCCACGCTCGTGCAGGTCTCGGGCAATGATGAACAGCAACTCGTCGCCATCGACGATGGCCCCGGTGTGATCGACCATCAATACCCGGTCACCATCGCCGTCGAACGCGATACCCAGGTCGGCATGCCCCACCAGCACGGCAGCCTGCAATGATTCGATGTGAGTCGAGCCGCAGGCCTCGTTGATGTTCAGGCCGTCCGGCTGCGCGTGCAGCACGGTAACATCGGCGCCGAGCTCGCGAAACACGCTCGGGGCAACCTTGTAGGTGGCACCGTGAGCGCAATCGACCACCAGCTTGAGTCCGTCGAAGCTGGTGCTGCTCGGCACGCTGCTCTTGCAGAACTCGATATAGCGGCCGGCTGCGTCGTTGATACGGGAAACCTTGCCCAACTTGCCCGACTCGACAACGGTCATTGGCTGATCAAGCAACTCCTCGATCATCAGCTCGACTTCGTCAGGCAACTTGGTGCCTTGCCCGGAAAAGAACTTGATGCCGTTGTCATCGTGCGGGTTGTGCGAGGCACTGATGACGATGCCCGCTTCAGCATGGAAGGTGCGGGTCAGGTATGCGATGGCCGGCGTCGGCATAGGCCCCAGCAGCATCACGTCAGCGCCAGCTGCAGACAAACCGGCCTCGAGCGCAGACTCGAACATGTAACCGGAAATACGCGTGTCCTTGCCCACCAGCACACGGCAATTACCTTGCTTGCGAAAAGCCATACCAGCAGCCCAGCCCAGCTTCAACATGAAATCCGGAGTGATCGGGTATTCACCGACGCGGCCACGGATACCGTCGGTACCAAAATATTTTCTGCTCATAGGGACTCCAGCGTTCTTATTCGGCGTTCTGTACTGCAGCAATCATGCGCACCACATCGACGGTTTCGGCCACATCATGGACGCGCAGGATGCTGGCACCCTTGGTCATGGCCAGAGCCGCCAGCGCGAGGCTGCCGTACAATCGCTCACCGACCGGACGATCCAGCGTCAGGCCAATCATGCTCTTGCGCGAAACGCCCACCAAAAGTGGGCGCCCAAGGCGGTAGAGCGCTTCCATGTGCTTGAACAGGCTGAGGTTATGCGCCAGTGTCTTGGCGAAACCGAAGCCTGGATCAAGAATGATTCGTTCGGCGGGGATGCCCGCCGCTGCGCAAGCGGCCATCCGCTGTTCAAGATAGCGCGATACGTCGGCAGTCACATCTTCGTATTGCGGATCGTCCTGCATGTTCCCGGGCTCGCCTCGCATGTGCATCAGGCAAACTGGCAAGCCAGTGTCCGCCGCCGCATCCAAGGCACCATCGCGCTCCAGGGCACGCACGTCGTTGATCAGGCCAGCACCCAGCCGCGCCGACTCGCGAATGACCGCAGGCGTTGAGGTATCGACCGAAATGACCACATCGAAGCGACTGTTGATGGCCTCAACCATCGGCGCCACCCGCTCGATCTCTTCGGTGACCGAAACGGCACGCGCACCAGGGCGAGTCGACTCGCCACCGATGTCGATCAGCGTGGCGCCTGCCGCGATCATCGCCTCGGCATGCCGCAACGCCTCGTCGCGCTGGCTGAAGCGCCCGCCATCGGAGAAAGAGTCGGGAGTGATGTTGAGAATACCCATTACATGAGTACGAGAAAGATCAAGAACCCGGTTGCCGCAAGGCAACCGGGTCGGGTACTGCACTGAGCTCATAGATGCCCTTAGTGTTGAGCTGCTGGGCCGCCGATCGGCGATTCAGGGCGATCATTCTGAGCAGTCGGGGTGCCCGAATCCTTGTCATCGTCCCAGTCACGGGGTTCGCGCGGAGTACGGCCCGCCATGATGTCGTCAATCTGATCGGCATCAATGGTCTCGTACTTCATCAAGGCTTCGGTCATTGCTTCAAGCTTGTCGCGGTTATCGATCAACAGTTGCTTGGCCGTGGCGTAGCATTGGTCGATGATGCTGCGCACCTCGGAGTCGATCAGCTTTGCAGTCTCGCCGGAAACACTTGAGTGCTGGCTGCCAGCACTTCGGCCGAGGAAGACCTCGCCCTCCTCTTCCGCATACATCAGCGGGCCAAGCTTTTCGGACAAGCCCCACTTGGTGACCATGTTGCGAGCGATCTGGCTGGCTCGCATGATGTCGTTGGAAGCACCGGTGGTGACACCATCGAAGCCCAGCGTCATCTCCTCGGCGATCCGGCCGCCGTACAGCGAGCAGATCTGGCTGATCAGCGCGCGCTTGGACAAGCTGTATCGGTCCTCTTCCGGAAGGAACATGGTCACACCCAGGGCTCGACCACGCGGGATGATCGAAACCTTGTAGACCGGATCGTGCTCAGGCACCAGGCGACCGACAATCGCGTGCCCAGCTTCGTGATAGGCGGTGTTCTTCTTTTCCTTCTCGGACATGACCATGGTCTTGCGCTCGGCGCCCATCATGATCTTGTCCTTGGCCAGTTCGAACTCTTTCATTTCGACCAGGCGCTTGTTGGAGCGAGCGGCAAACAGCGAAGCCTCGTTGACCAGGTTGGCCAGATCGGCGCCGGAGAAGCCTGGGGTACCACGGGCAATGACTGCCGGGTTGACGTTCTCACCAACGGGCACTTTGCGCATGTGCACTTTAAGGATCTGTTCACGACCACGGATGTCCGGCAGACCGACCACGACCTGACGGTCGAAGCGACCAGGACGCAGCAACGCAGGGTCGAGCACGTCCGGGCGGTTGGTGGCGGCAATGACGATGATGCCATCGTTCATTTCGAAGCCGTCCATCTCCACCAGCAACTGGTTGAGGGTCTGCTCACGCTCGTCGTGACCACCACCCATGCCCGCGCCACGGTGGCGACCCACAGCATCGATCTCGTCGATGAAGATGATGCACGGCGCGTGCTTCTTGGCCTGTTCGAACATGTCACGGACACGGCTGGCACCGACACCGACGAACATCTCGACGAAGTCGGAACCGGAAATGGTGAAGAACGGTACCTTGGCCTCACCGGCAATGGCCTTGGCCAGCAGGGTTTTACCGGTACCCGGCGGGCCAACCATCAGCACGCCGCGCGGGATGCGCCCCCCCAGGCGCTGGAACTTGCCCGGGTCACGCAGGAACTCGACCAGTTCGCCAACCTCTTCCTTGGCCTCGTCGCAACCGGCGACGTCAGCCAGGGTGGTCTTGACCTGGTCTTCGGACAGCAGGCGCGCCTTGCTCTTGCCGAAACTCATCGGCCCGCCCTTGCCACCGGCACCACCTTGCATCTGGCGCATGAAGAACATGAACACGGCGATGATCACCAGGATCGGGAAACTTGCCACCAGCAGTTGAGTCCAGATGCTCTGCTGCTCAGGCTGCTTGCCTTCGACGACCACGTGGTTGTCGACCAGGTCGCCGATCAGGCCATTGTCGGTGATAGCCGGGCGCACGGTCTTGAAGTTGTCACCGTCCGCGCGCTTGCCGGTAATGATGTAGCCATCGACGGTCACTCGCTCGACCTTGCCATCCTTGACCTGCTGGATGAAGTCGGAATAGTTGAGGGTCTGCGGCTCGTTAGGGCTGGAGAAGTTGTTCATCACTGTCACCAGGACAGCCGCGATGATCAACCACAGGATCAGATTCTTTGCCATGTCGTTCAATTCGCTACCCTCTGAGGCCGGCGCACGACGCAGCCGTGCCTCGCATGATATTCATCGCCCTAACTTACTACATTACCTACGCATCCGCAGGCACCGTCTGTAACCCTTTGTGAAACCTAGACTACACGAAGTTCGGACGATCCAGACGGGGCAGCCGATTGGAAATAACTATCAGCCACCCCGCAACACGCCTCATGCCCCTTTGAAACCCTTGCCCAGCAAGTACTGCTCGCGGGAGCGGTCCCGCGAAGAGGACGGCTTGCGCATCTGTACCTTGTCGAACTTGCTGCGCACATCCTTGAGGTACATATCGAAACCTTCGCCCTGGAAAATCTTGATCAGGAAGTCCCCGCCTGGCTTAAGCACGCGGGTCGCCAGGTCCAGGGCCAGCTCGCAGAGGAACATGGCTCGCGGCATGTCCACCGCAGGCGTACCACTCATATTGGGGGCCATGTCGGAAATCACAAGGTCTACGTGCGAATCACCGACCGCCTGAAGAATTTGCTGCAGCACTTCATCCTGGGTGAAATCGCCCTGAATGAAGGTGACATCGGGGATCGAGTCCATCTCCAGAATATCGGACGCGATCAGGCGGCCCTGCCCGCCAATCAGACGACTGGTCACCTGCGACCAGCCTCCGGGGGCCGCGCCAAGGTCGATCACGCTCATGCCGGGGCGGATCAGGCGGTCTTTTTCCTGGATCTCCAGAAGCTTGTAGCTCGCACGCGAGCGGTAGCCATCCTTCTGTGCCTGCTTAACAAAAGGGTCGTTGAAATGCTCTCGCAGCCAGTTTGCGCTGCTTTTGGAACGTTGTACCACGGGGCACCTCGATGATATGCGTCGTGATTGACTGGGCGGAGCCGGTGGCCCTCGGGTAAAATGCCCGTCAATTTTACAGAATCAGACGGAAAGGGTCAGATTATGCCGCTCAATAACGAGCAGAAGAAGCAATACAAGTCCATTGGTCATGACCTGAAGCCGGTCCTCATCGTTGCCGGCAACGGTTTGAACGAAGGCGTGATCGCCGAATTGGAGCGTGCGCTGGTCGACCACGAGCTGATCAAAGTCGAAATTCGCTCGGAAGATCGCGAAGAGCGTGCAGCTGTCATTGCCGAGCTGTGCAAGGCAGGCCGTGCGGAGCTGGTGCAGACCATCGGCAAGAAAGCCCTGATCTACCGCAAGAACCCACAGCCAAACAAGCAGCTGTCCAACATCCACCGTTACAAGTAACGGGTGTGGGAGCGGCCTTGCGTCGCGAAAGGGCTGCAAAGCAGCCCCAGCGGTATTTGCGATAAAGCTGACACCCCAGGGTCGCTTCGCGACCCTTTCGCGACACAAGGCCGCTCCCACAAGGCTGCGTACCGACTAGCGGCGCGCCCTGACCGGGACCGGTTGGGCCACCAGCACGATGCCGGAGAAGCCCAGCACCAGGAAACAGAACATCTGCCAGCGCTCGCCGACCGAGATGCCGTAGCGCAAGGTGTAATACCCCACGCAGGCCGCAAAGCCCAACAACAGCATCTGCCCGCGAAACTGCCGCCACCAGGCCGCCAGGCCGTCCACCCTCGCCAGCACCGCCAGCTGGGTCAACAAGCCAAGCAACGCCACACCGATCAACCAGCGGTCGATCTGCCCGGCGACGTCCTGCACCAGCAAGGGTGCCAGGCCACTGACTTTCAGCGCCGGCACCAGCCCCACATGGAACACCCACAGGCCACCGACCCAGAAAACCTGGGCCAGTTGCCAGAGGATCCCCTCGAGGGATGGCGCCCGCAGGCGCCGATCAGATGTGTTTGACTTCGACAATCTCGTACTCGACCGTACCGCTTGGCGTCTTGACCACCACGGTGTCACCTTCTTCCTTGCCAATAATGGCACGGGCGATCGGTGCGCTGCTCGAAAGCTTGCCTTGTTTCACGTCAGCTTCATCTTCGCCAACGATCTGGTAGGTCACCTCGTCATCGGTCTCGGTGTTGGCCAGCACCACGGTGGTGCCGAAAATCACCTTGCCGGTGTGGGCGATGGTGGTGACGTCGATCACCACCGAGTTCTGCAGACGGCCTTCGATATCGCGGATACGCGCCTCGACCATACCCTGCTCCTCACGGGCGGCATGGTATTCGGCGTTTTCCTTGAGGTCGCCCAGCTCACGCGCTTCGCCAATGGCTTGGCTCAGGCGCGGGCGCTCGGTCTTGCTCAGGAAGGTCAGCTCCTCTTCCAGGGCGCGAGCGCCCTGGACGGTCATCGGGTACTTGGTCATGCTCATGCTTTGAGTCCTGCATGCAGATCCTGCAGGCGACGAACAGTCTTCTCGGGACCGAATTTCAGCGCCTCGCAGATGGCTTCACCAGCCGCAATGGTAGTGGTGCAGTAAATCTTGTGCTGCAGCGCATTGCGACGAATCGAGTAGGAATCGGCGATCGACTGGCGGCCTTCGGTGGTGTTGATGATCAGCGACACTTCGTCGTTCTTGATCATGTCGACCACGTGCGGACGACCTTCGGTCACCTTGTTCACACGGCGCACTTTCAGGCCAGCCGCTTCGATGACCTTGGCAGTACCCGCCGTGGCAACCACTTCGAAGCCCAGGGCGATCAGGTCGCGCGCCACGCCAGCCACTTGTGGCTTGTCGTCATCACGCACGCTGATGAATGCGGTACCGCCGGTCGGCAGCACTTCGCTGGCACCCATCTGGGCCTTGGCGAAGGCTTCACCGAAGCTGTCACCGACACCCATGACTTCACCGGTCGATTTCATCTCAGGGCCGAGGATCGGGTCAACCCCTGGGAACTTGGCGAACGGGAAGACGGCTTCCTTGACGCTGTAGAAGTTCGGGATGATTTCCTGAGTGAAGCCCAGCTCTTTCAGGGTTTTGCCAGCCATGACGCGGGCAGCGATCATTGCCAGGGAGGTGCCGATGCACTTGGAAACGAACGGCACGGTACGCGAGGCACGCGGGTTGACCTCGATCACGTAGATCTTGTCGCCCTGCAGGGCCAGCTGCACGTTCATCAGGCCGACTACGCCCAGTTCCAGGGCCATTTTCTTGACCTGTACGCGGACTTCGTCCTGCACTTCCTTGCTCAGCGAGTAAGGCGGCAGCGAGCACGCCGAGTCACCGGAGTGAACGCCGGCCTGCTCGATGTGCTGCATGATCGCGCCGATCACCACGTCGGTGCCGTCGCAGACCGCGTCCACGTCCATCTCGATGGCGCAGTTGAGGAAGTGGTCGAGCAGTACCGGGCTGTCGTTGGAAACCTGTACAGCTTCACGCAGATAGCGCTTGAGCTCGTCCAGTTCGTAGACGATTTCCATGGCACGGCCACCCAGTACGTAGGATGGGCGTACGACCAGCGGGTAACCGATGCTGCCAGCAGCGCGGATGGCTTCATCTTCGCTGCGCACGGTGGCGTTTGGCGGCTGCAGCAGGTTCAGGCGTTGAACCATCTGCTGGAAGCGCTCACGGTCTTCGGCGCGGTCGATAGCGTCCGGGCTGGTACCGATGATCGGTACGCCGGCTTCTTCCAGGGCACGAGCCAGTTTCAGCGGAGTCTGGCCGCCGTAGTGAACGATGACACCCTTCGGCTTCTCGACGCGGCAGACTTCCAGCACGTCTTCCAGGGTCAGCGGCTCGAAGTACAGGCGGTCGGAGGTGTCGTAGTCGGTGGAGACGGTTTCCGGGTTGCAGTTGACCATGATGGTCTCGTAACCGTCTTCACGCAGCGCCAGTGCGGCGTGTACGCAGCAGTAGTCGAACTCGATACCTTGGCCGATACGGTTCGGGCCGCCACCCAGGATCATGATCTTGTCGCGGGTCGACGGGTTGGCCTCGCACTCTTCCTCATAGGTCGAGTACAGGTAGGCGGTGTCGGTGGCGAACTCGGCGGCGCAGGTGTCGACGCGCTTGTAAACCGGGAACACTTCCAGCTTGTGGCGGTGACGACGCAGGTTCTTGTCGGTGATGCCGAGCAGCTTGGCCAGGCGCTGGTCCGAGAAGCCCTTGCGCTTGAGGCGCAGCATGTAGTCCTTGTCGATCGACGACAGGGCCAGGGTCTTGACCTTTTCTTCTTCCTTGATCAGGTCTTCCATTTGCACCAGGAACCACAGGTCGATGCCGGTCAGCTGGAAGATCTCTTCGATGGTCATGCCCGAACGCATGGCGTCGGCGACGTACCAGATACGCTCGGCACCCGGCACGGTCAGTTCGCGCTTGAGGATGCCAGCGGCTTCCGGGCTGGCCAGGTCGACTTTCGGGTCAAGACCGCAGGCACCGACTTCCAGGCCGCGCAGGGCTTTCTGCAGGGATTCCTGGAAGGTACGGCCGATGGCCATGACCTCACCCACGGATTTCATCTGGGTGGTCAGGCGAGCGTCGGCTTTCGGGAATTTCTCGAAGGCAAAGCGTGGCAGCTTGGTGACGACGTAGTCGATCGACGGCTCGAAGGACGCCGGGGTGCGGCCGCCGGTGATGTCGTTCTGCAGTTCGTCGAGGGTGTAACCAATGGCCAGCTTGGCGGCGATCTTGGCGATCGGGAAGCCGGTGGCCTTGGAAGCCAGGGCGGACGAACGCGAAACGCGCGGGTTCATCTCGATCACGACCATGCGGCCGGTGTTCGGGCAGATACCGAACTGCACGTTGGAACCGCCGGTTTCGACACCGATTTCACGCAGCACCGCCAGCGAGGCGTTGCGCATGATCTGGTATTCCTTGTCGGTCAGAGTCTGTGCTGGCGCGACGGTGATCGAGTCACCGGTGTGCACGCCCATCGGGTCGAAGTTTTCGATGGAGCAGACGATGATGCAGTTGTCCTTCTTGTCACGGACCACCTCCATCTCGTATTCCTTCCAGCCGATCAGCGATTCGTCGATCAACAGCTCCTTGGTTGGCGACAGGTCCAGACCACGGGTGCAGATTTCTTCGAATTCTTCACGGTTGTAGGCGATACCGCCGCCAGTGCCACCCATGGTGAACGACGGACGGATGATGCACGGGAACCCGAGCTTCTCGAGGACCGCGTTGGCCTCTTCCATGCTGTGGGCGATGCCGGAACGCGGGCATTCCAGGCCGATGTCCTTCATGGCCTTGTCGAAGCGCGAACGGTCTTCGGCCTTGTCGATGGTGTCGGCGTTGGCACCGATCATCTCGACGCCGAACTTTTCCAGAACGCCGTGGCGCTCCAGATCCAGGGCGC
Organism: Pseudomonas sp. NBRC 111123; assembly: GCF_001320205.1. Taxonomy (NCBI): domain Bacteria; kingdom Pseudomonadati; phylum Pseudomonadota; class Gammaproteobacteria; order Pseudomonadales; family Pseudomonadaceae; genus Pseudomonas; species Pseudomonas sp. NBRC 111123. Next base: position 107,909 of record NZ_BCAZ01000006.1, on the reverse strand, counting down.
AGTTCAGTGCAGTCTGGCCACCCATGGTCGGCAGCACCGCATCCGGGCGCTCTTTTTCGATGATCTTGGCCACCGACTGCCATTTGATCGGCTCGATGTAGGTGGCGTCGGCCATGGCCGGGTCGGTCATGATGGTGGCCGGGTTGGAGTTCACCAGGATGACGCGGAAACCTTCTTCGCGCAGGGCTTTGCAGGCCTGGGCGCCGGAATAGTCGAATTCGCAGGCCTGGCCGATCACGATCGGGCCAGCGCCGAGAATCAGGATGCTTTTGATGTCTGTACGTTTTGGCATGGTTGTCACTCAAATCCGCGGGTCAGTCGGCAAGCCGTCTTGAACAATCTGGGTCAGGCGCTTCCGGGCGCGGCGCGAGCCGGCCCGGGGCCTTGATGCAGGATGCTCAGCGGCGCTTGGCCATGGCATCGGTGAAACGATCGAACAGTGGCGCGACGTCGGTCGGGCCTGGGCTCGCTTCAGGGTGACCCTGGAAGCTGAACGCGCTCTTGTCGGTGCGCTCGATACCCTGCAGGGTGCCGTCGAACAGCGACTTGTGGATGGCGCGGACGTTGCCCGGCAGGGTGGCTTCGTCAACGGCGAAACCGTGGTTCTGGCTGGTGATCATGACCACGCCGGTGTCCAGGTCCTGGACCGGGTGGTTGGCACCGTGGTGACCGTGGCCCATCTTCACGGTCTTGGCGCCGGAGGCCAGGGCCAGCAGCTGGTGGCCGAGGCAGATACCGAAGACCGGGATCTCGGTCTCGAGGATTTCCTTGATCGCCTGGATCGCGTAGTCGCATGGCTCCGGATCACCAGGGCCGTTGGACAGGAACACGCCGTCCGGATTCAGCGCCAGCACTTCGCTGGCCGGCGTCTGGGCAGGCACCACGGTCACGCGGCAGCCGCGAGCGACCAGCATGCGCAGGATGTTCAGCTTGACGCCGTAGTCGAAGGCGACCACGTGGTACGGCAGGTCGGCAGCGTCGATGGTCGGGTGGCTGTCGGTTTTCAGTTCCCACACGCTGGAGCGCCACTCGTAGCGTTCCTTGGTGGAGACGACCTTGGCCAGGTCCATGCCCTTCAGGCCTGGGAAGCCGCGGGCAGCAGCGATGGCGGCTTCTTCGCTGATGTTGTCACCAGCCAGGATGCAGCCGTTCTGAGCGCCTTTTTCGCGCAGGATACGGGTCAGGCGGCGGGTGTCGATGCCGGCGATGGCGACGACGTTGTTGGCCTTGAGGTACTCAGGCAGCGACTGGGTGTTACGCCAGTTGCTGGCCAGCAGCGGCAGGTCACGGATGACCAGGCCAGCGGACCAGACACGGTTCGACTCGGCATCTTCCGGTGTAGTACCGGTATTGCCGATGTGCGGGTAGGTCAGGGTAACGATCTGCTGCGCGTAGGAAGGGTCTGTAAGGATTTCCTGGTAGCCGGTCATAGCGGTGTTGAATACCACCTCACCAACGGTCTGACCGTCGGCACCGATGGCTTCACCGCGGAAAATACTGCCGTCGGCAAGGGCGAGTATGGCTGGCTTTGTCAAGAAGACCTCCCGTAAATCAAGCATGAAAGGGCGATCGCAGGTTGCAAAAAAGCGGAGTGACGTATGGACACGTCACCCCGCTTTTATGTGCTGAATTCAATTCGCTGCGCGCTTTTAGTGGACACACTAAAGCTGTAGCTTACAGAAAAGTGCGTTTTCGGTCTACCGCATATGTGCCTCTAAAACACATGATTGCGACAGAGCGTCATTCCTGTGCTGCCCTCTTCGCGGGCAAGCCCACTCCCACAGTGACCGCACAGAAGCACTTAAGCCATGCATAAATCCTGTGGAAGCGGGTTTACCCGCGAAGAAGCCAACACCGCTCGAACCGATCAGCGCAGCTCGAGCACGTCCTGCATGTCGTAGAGGCCCGGCTCACGCCCATCAAGCCACAGCGCTGCACGCACCGCACCCTTGGCGAAGGTCATGCGGCTGGAGGCTTTGTGGGTGATTTCAAGGCGCTCGCCTTCGGCAGCAAACAGTACGGTGTGATCACCCACCACATCGCCGGCACGCACAGTGGCGAAACCGATGGTCTTGCGATCACGCGCGCCGGTCTGGCCTTCACGACCATACACAGCGACTTCCTGCAGATCACGCCCTAGCGCATTGGCAACCACTTCACCCATGCGCAGCGCGGTGCCGGAGGGGGCATCAACCTTGTGCCGGTGATGCGCTTCGATAATCTCGATGTCGACATCATCGCCCAGCACCCGCGCCGCCATATCGAGCAGCTTGAGGCTAAGGTTGACACCCACACTGAAGTTGGCCGCGAACACGATCGGGATATCTTTGCCCGCCTCGGCCAGCAGCTGCTTTTCCTCGACCGTAAAACCGGTGGTGCCGATGATCATGGCCTTGCCGTGCTTACGGCAGAAGGCCAGGTTCTTCAGGGTCACCGACGGATGAGTAAAATCAATCAGCACGTCGAATTCGTCGGCGACTTTGGCCAGGTCATCGGACAGCAGAACACCAATTCGACCGAGGGCCGCCAGCTCACCAGCATCAGCGCCGACGAGCGAACTATCCGGGCGGTCGATTGCCGCCGTCAGCCCTGCACCCGGGGTTTGCTGCACGGCTTCGATAAGGGTTTTGCCCATCCGCCCTGCCGCGCCCATCACTGCAATACGTCGCATAGCCATTTCCTTGTCAGAGATCGCCGAAGAAGCGCTTCACGCCATCGAACCAGCCACTGGCCTTGGGCGAATGGGAGCTGTCGCCTTCCAGCGAACTGCGCAGCTCTTCGAGCAGCTCACGCTGGCGGCGGCTGAGATTGACCGGGGTTTCCACCGCCACGCGGCACAGCAGGTCACCTGCACCACCGCCACGCACTGGCGCCACACCCTTGCCACGCAAGCGGAACTGCTTGCCGGTCTGGGTGCCTTCGGGAATTTTCAGCTTCACGCGACCATCGAGGGTCGGCACTTCCAGCTCGCCACCCAGGGCAGCATCGGTGTAGCTGATTGGCACTTCGCAATACAGGTGCTTGCCGTCGCGCTGGAAGATCTCGTGTTCGCGCACGCTGATCACAACGTACAGGTCGCCGGTCGGGCCACCGTGGGTACCCGCCTCGCCCTCGCCAGACAGCCGGATGCGGTCGCCGGTATCGACGCCAGCTGGCACCTTGACCGACAGCGTCTTGTATTCCTCGACACGGCCTTCGCCATGGCACGAAGTGCACGGGTCGGTGATGATCTTGCCCTGGCCGTGGCAGCGCGGACAGGTCTGCTGCACCGAGAAGAAGCCTTGCTGCATGCGCACCTGGCCAATACCGCCACAGGTCGGGCAGGTCGACGGGGTCGAGCCCTTCTTGGCGCCGGAGCCATCGCACGGCTTGCAGTTGACCAACGTTGGCACGCGGATGCTGACCGTAGTGCCACGCACCGCTTCTTCCAGGTTCAGTTCCAGGGTGTAGCGCAGGTCGCTGCCACGCTGGGCACCGCCACGGCCACCGCCGCGACCGCCACCAAAGAAGTCGCTGAACACATCACCGAAGATGTCGGAGAAGTTGGCGCCACCGAAGCCGGCACCACCGCCACCCATGCTCGGGTCGACGCCGGCATGGCCGTACTGGTCGAATGCCGCACGCTTGCTCGCATCGGACAGCACTTCGTAGGCCTCGTTGGCCTCCTTGAACTTGTCTTCCGACTCTTTATCGCCCGGGTTGCGGTCCGGGTGGTATTTCATCGCCAGGCGGCGGTAGGCCTTCTTGAGGTCAGCTTCGCTGGCGCCGCGCTCGACACCCAGGACCTCATAATAATCACGCTTGGACATAGGTCATTTGCACCTTGTGGGGCGTCCGGCATCTGCGCCGCGCCGTCAGCACCTGCCTGCACACCACGAATGGCGTGGACAAATGCTGTAAAAAATCTCGAATTCCAGATACGCCAACGCGGGAGCAAGCCCCCGCGCGGCGACATCCTACCAGTTCACAAGCTCAAGCCGGTGAACGGGTCGACAGCATGCAACGCTTACTTCTTGTCGTCGCCTTTCACTTCTTCGAACTCGGCGTCAACCACGTCATCGTGCTTGGCTTCCGGCTCGGCTTGCTGCGCGCCGCCCTGAGGCTGTTCGGCCTGCTGCTCGGCGTACATCTTCTGAGCAACGGGTGCCGAGACCTTGGACAGCTCTTCGACCTTGGCGTCGATGGCAGCCTTGTCGTCGCCTTTGACAGCGGCTTCCAGGGCAACCACGGCAGCTTCGATCGCGGTTTTCTCTTCAGCAGTGACCTTGTCACCCGCGTCAGCAACCATTTTGCGAGTCGAGTGCACCAGCGCGTCACCCTGGTTACGGGCAGCGGCCAGCTCTTCGAACTTGCGGTCTTCCTCGGCGTTGGCCTCGGCGTCACGCACCATGCGCTCGATTTCTTCGTCGGACAGGCCGGAGTTGGCCTTGATCACGATCGACTGAGCCTTGCCGGTGGCCTTGTCTTTGGCGCCGACGTGCAGGATGCCGTTGGCGTCGATGTCGAAGGTCACTTCAATCTGCGGTACGCCACGTGGCGCTGGCGGAATGTCAGCCAGGTCGAACTTGCCCAGCGACTTGTTCTGCGCGGCCTGCTTACGCTCACCCTGCAGCACGTGGATGGTCACGGCGCTCTGGTTATCGTCGGCAGTCGAGAACACCTGCGACTTCTTGGTCGGGATGGTGGTGTTCTTCTCGATCAGCGCAGTCATCACGCCGCCCATGGTTTCGATACCCAGGGTCAGCGGGCTGACGTCCAGCAGCAGTACGTCTTTTACGTCACCGGCCAGCACGGCGCCCTGGATAGCAGCACCCATGGCCACGGCTTCGTCCGGGTTGACGTCCTTGCGCGCTTCTTTACCGAAGAAGTCGGCAACAGCCTTCTGCACCATCGGCATACGGGTCTGGCCACCGACCAGGATCACGTCGTCGATCTTGCTGGCGTCGATGCCGGCGTCTTTCAGAGCGATGCGGCAAGGCTCGATGGTACGGTTGACCAGGTCTTCGACCAGCGACTCCAGCTTGGCGCGGGAGATCTTCACGTTCAGGTGCTTCGGACCGGTCGCGTCTGCAGTGATGTACGGCAGGTTGACGTCGGTCGACTGAGCGGAGGACAGCTCGATCTTGGCTTTTTCAGCAGCTTCTTTCAGACGCTGCAGCGCCAGTGGGTCGTTCTTCAGGTCCATGCCGGACTCTTTCTTGAACTCGTCCACGAGGTAATCGATCAGGCGCATGTCGAAGTCTTCGCCACCCAGGAAGGTGTCGCCGTTGGTGGCCAGTACTTCGAACTGGTGCTCACCGTCGACTTCGGCGATTTCGATGACCGAAACGTCGAAGGTACCACCACCCAGGTCATAAACGATGACGGTGTGGTCGCCCTTGGCCTTGTCCATGCCGTAAGCCAGCGCAGCGGCGGTCGGCTCGTTGATGATGCGCTTGACGTCCAGACCGGCGATGCGGCCGGCATCCTTGGTGGCCTGGCGCTGGCTGTCGTTGAAGTAGGCCGGAACGGTAATGACCGCTTCGGTGACAGGCTCGCCGAGGTAGTCTTCGGCGGTCTTCTTCATTTTCTTCAGTACTTCGGCGCTGATCTGTGGTGGCGCCATGTCCTTGCCGCTGGCCTGCACCCAAGCGTCGCCGTTACCGCCTTTGACGATCTTGTATGGCACCAGCTTGATGTCTTTTTGCACGACGTCTTCTTCGAAGCGGCGGCCGATCAGGCGCTTCACTGCGAACAGGGTGTTGTGCGGGTTGGTGACTGCCTGGCGCTTGGCCGACTGACCCACCAGGATTTCGCCGTCGTTGGCGTAGGCCACGATCGAAGGGGTGGTACGCGCGCCTTCGGCGTTTTCGATGACCTTGACGTTACCGTTTTCCAGAATGGAGACGCACGAGTTGGTGGTCCCCAGGTCGATACCGATGATTTTGCCCATGTTAGCTCTCCCGAAACTTGAATTTGGTGGCAGCGGCTACTTCTGGCCAACTGCGGTAATACTTGAACGCTTGACACCTAGATGGGGGTGCCCCGACAGATTTCAAGCCTTCTCATCGATAGAAGGTTGCTGGGCTGCCGGTGCCTTGCTCACCACCACCATGGCGGGGCGCAGCAGGCGACCGTTGAGCAGGTAACCCTTCTGGAACACGTTGAGCACGCTGTTCGGCTCTACGTCGGCGCTTTCCTGCATGGCCATCGCCTGGTGGTGCTCGGCGTTGAATGGCTGGCCGTGCGGGTCGATGGCTTCGAGGTTGTAGCGCTTGAGGGTGTCCTGGAACATCTTCAGGGTCAGCTCGACGCCATCACGGATGGTCTTGACCTGTTCGTCGTCGGCACTGGAGTGCGCCAGGGCCAGCTCAAGGCTGTCGATCACCGGCAGCAGGTCGCCAGCAAACTTCTCGAGGGCGAACTTGCGGGCCTTGTCGACCTCCTGCTCAGCGCGACGAATGCTGTTCTGCGCTTCTGCTGCGACACGCAGGGACTGATCCTTGGCGGCGGCCAGCTGCTCCTCGAGCTCCTGAACGCGGGCGCCGTTATCCACTGCACCAGCCTCTTCGGCATTAAGGTCTTTTTCATTCAGCTGTTCGTCAGCCATGGGGTCTCTCCTCCGCAATTTCTGTTGTACGAGCAAAGCTCGCCGTGTCTGCCGGCTATATGGGGCCGGAAAAAACAGGTTCAAGGGGCAAGTGGGTTTTCAGGGCCACAACAGAATCCGCCAGAGGGCATTGGCAGGCTCGAAAAAAGTACTGTATAAATAACCAGACCTGAACTTCGGGAGCCGCCCCCATGCTGGTGCACCTGTCCATTCACAACTACGCCATCGTCGAGCACCTCGACCTCGAAATCGCCCGCGGCATGTCGGTCATCACCGGCGAGACCGGCGCAGGCAAGTCGATCATGCTCGACGCCCTCGGCCTGGCCCTGGGCGACCGCGCCGACAGTGGCGTGGTGCGCCCCGGCACCGACAAGGCAGACATCCTTGCCACATTCGACCTGGTGGACATCCCCGAAGCCCATGCCTGGCTGGCGGAGCGCGACCTGGACAACGACGGGTTGTGCATTTTGCGCCGGGTCATCACCGCAGAAGGCCGTAGCCGCGGCTACATCAACGGCACCCCTTGCCCGCTCGGCGACCTCAAGGCACTTGGCGAGCTGCTGATCGATATCCACAGCCAGCATGAACACCAGTCGCTACTGAAAACCGACACCCACCGCCGCCTGGTGGACGAGTACGCCGGCGCCATCGACCTGGCCCGCCAGGTGCAGCTTGCCGCCAAGCGCTGGAACCAGACCCGCCTGGAGCTCGAGCGACTGAGCAATTCCGGCGACGAGCAACGCGCCCGCCATCAGCTGCTCAGCTATCAGCTTGAAGAGCTCGACAACCTCGGCCTGGGCGAGAACGAACTGGAGCATCTGGAGCAGGAGCACAAGAATCTGACCAATGCCGAAGCCCTGTTCGGCATCTGCCGCCAGGTCATCGACCAGTGCAGCGAGAGCGATTCGGGCAACGTGCTCAGCGCCCTCACCTCCAGCCTCAACCGCCTCGGCGCTGCAGCGAACGCCCCGCGCGCGCTGGGCGAGGCCGCGAACATGATCGCCAGCGCACAGATTCAGGTAGAAGAAGCGATGGGCGAACTCAACCGCTTCCTCGACAACTTCGATGCCGACCCCATGCGCCTGCAAGCCCTGGAAGAGCGCCTCGACACCATCTATACGCTGGCGCGCAAACATCGGGTGCACCCCACCGAGCTGCCGCACCTGCAGCAACAGCTGATGGACGAACTGGAAGGCCTGAACGCCAGTGACGAGTCGATCGAGCGCCTGGGCGAGGAGCTCGGCGCCTTCGCCCAGCACTATAAAGAAAAGGCACTGGAGCTGAGCGCCCTACGCCAGCAGGCAGCCAAGCAGTTGGCCGTCGCGGTTGAACAGGAAATCCAGCGCCTGGGCATGCCAGGTGGCCGGTTCTGCATCGAACTCACGCCCAACGAAGGTAACGACCTGTCACCGCACGGCCTGGAGCAGATCGAACTGCTGGTCAGCGCCAACCCCGGCCAGCCGCTCAAGGGCCTGGCCAAGGTGGCGTCTGGGGGCGAGCTGTCGCGTATCAGCCTGGCAATTCAGGTGATCACGGCGCAAACCTCGCGCATTCCGACCTTGGTATTCGACGAAGTCGACGTCGGAATCGGCGGCCCGACAGCCGAAATCGTCGGCCAGCTGCTACGCCGCCTGGGCGAACGCGGCCAGGTACTGACCGTGACGCACCTGCCGCAGGTGGCTGCGCAAGGGCACCATCACCTGTTCGTGCACAAGGTACGCAACAGCGACACCACCCATACCGCAGTGGCCAGCCTGGGCAAGCGCGAGCGGGTCGAGGAAGTGGCGCGGATGCTCGGCGGCATCGACCTGACCAAGGAATCCCTGGCGCATGCGCGCAAGATGGTGGTTTCCGGCAAGGCCTGAAGCTGTCGCGACTTTTGTAGGAGCGCCCCGGCAAGGCCGCTCCTACAGGGGTCACCTCCCTGATAACTTCAACTCAGAAAGCACAAAGGCGACCCGAAGGTCGCCTTTGTCATTCGTAACGCGCTAAATCGTTACTTTTTCTTACGCACATAAAGGACCAGGTTATGGTCCACGAGCTCGTAGCCATGCTCGGCCACGATCTCTTTCTGGCGACGCTCGATTTCAGCGTCCATGAACTCGATCACTTCACTGGTCTCCACGTTGACCATATGGTCGTGGTGACCGCCGTCAGCCAGCTCGAACACCGCGTGGCCACCGTCGAAGTTGTGGCGTACCACCAGACCAGCTGCTTCGAACTGGGTCAGTACGCGATAGACGGTTGCCAGACCGACGTCCTCGCCAGCCTCCATCAGCGCCTTGTAGACATCCTCAGCACTCATGTGACGTTGCTCGGTGGAGTCGAGCATTTGAAGGATCTTGACTCGAGGCAGGGTCACCTTGAGGCCGGCTTTGCGCAATTCGCTATTTTCAACCATGGTCAGCTTTCTCGCCGATGCTGCTTCGCAGCTTCTACTAATACGGGTATGATCGGGGTTTACGTTGTCCAGCCAAGATAGTGGAAGTCGCCCACCGATGCAAAACACCAAGCTCTTGCTAAACAGCCTCGCCCTCGCGGGACTGCTCGCACTCGCCGGTTGCTCGTTTCCCGGGGTTTACAAAATCGACATCCAGCAGGGCAATGTCGTCACGCAAGACATGATAGACCAATTACGCCCCGGAATGACCCGTCGGCAAGTAAGGTTTATCATGGGCAACCCGCTGCTGCAGGATACGTTCAACACCAACCGTTGGGATTACCTGTACAGCCTGCAACCGGGTGGCGGCAAACGCCAGCAGGAACGCATGAGCATCTTCTTCAACGACAGCGACCAACTGGTCAGCCTGTCGGGTGACTTCATGCCAGGCGTGAGCCGCGACCAGGAAATCCTCGGTGGCAGCAACACCACCACGGTCAGCCCGGAAGCCCAGCCAGAGCAGGCCAAGCCGCAACCGGCAGAAAAACCGGCCAAGCCAGGCTCGACGGAAGAGTCCATCCAGCGCGAGATCGACACCATCGAGACCACCCCGGTCCCGACGCCAGCGCCGCTGGAAACCTCGCCGCAGTAATTGCCGGCCAGATGAAAAAGCCCGGACCATGGTCCGGGCTTTTTATTGTCAGCCAGATCAGCTAGCGCTTGGCCTTGGCCTGTGCAGCTCGCTGCCTGCGCGCCTCGACCGGGTCGAGCAGCAGAGGCCGGTAGATTTCCAGACGGTCCCCCTCCTCGACCAGGCGCTCGTGCGCATCCGCAACCACTTTGCCGAAAATGCCTACAGGGCATTGCTCGATATCCAGCCCACCGACTTGCCCGGCAATGCCGGACAGGCGCAGCGCTTCGCGCACGGCCACCCCACCCGGCACTTCACAGGCCAACAGCCACTGGCGCTCCGCCGTGGCGTAGGCCACCTCGACATTAACCATTGAGCTGCTTGGCACGCTGACAGAAGGCATCCACCAGGGTATTGGCCGCCTGGTTGAACAGCGGCCCCAGCGTGGCGCGCACCAGCGCACCGGCGTAGTCGAAAGTCAGGTCGAGGCTGATCTTGCAGGCTTTTTCACCAAGCGGCTTGAACACCCACAGACCATGCAGTTGAGTAAACGGCCCCTCTTCCAGGTTCATCTCGATGGACTGCCCCGGCACCAGCACATTGCTCGTGACGAACTGCTGGCTCATGCCCCCCTTGGCCACTTCCAGCTTCGCACGCATGTGCGTGTCACTGGCCTCGATCACCGTCGACGCCGAGCACCACGGCAGGAATTCAGGGTAGCTGGCCACGTCGTTGACCAGATCGTAGAGTGCCTGGGCAGGGTACGGCAGCAGGGCGGAGCGTTGAATATGGGTAGTCATCCAGGCGTCACTTCCAAGGCTGGGTGGCGGCGCTTCGCAGCGTGCCGAAAACAGGTTCTGTGCATAGAACAGGCCTTGTATTGTCCGGTATTCATTGCAGTGGCTCAAGCACACCGAAATCCCATAGCCGACCGCGCGATGACTTGCCTATAATGCCGCCCCTATGGCTAAACAAAAGAAACATCCGACCGGGACCATCGCGCAGAACAAGAAAGCGCGACACGATTACTTCATCGAACACAAGTTCGAGGCCGGGCTGGTCCTGTCCGGTTGGGAAGTAAAGAGCCTGCGGGCCGGCAAAGCGCACCTGACCGACAGCTACGTGCTGCTCAAGGATGGCGAAGCCTGGCTGTTCGGCAGCCACATCACCCCGCTGAACACCGCCAGCACCCACGTCATCGCCGACCCCATGCGCACCCGCAAGCTGCTGCTGAACAAGCGCGAGCTCGAGCGCGTGGAAGCCGCCGTGGCGCAAAAGGGCTACACCTGTGTGGCCCTGGCGCTGTACTGGAGCAAGCACCTGATCAAGTGCGAGATCGCGCTTGGCAAGGGCAAGAAGGAGTTCGACAAGCGCGACACCATGCGCGAACGCGACTCCAACCGCGAGCTGCAGCGTGCGGTGCGGAACAAGGGCAAGGAAGAATAATCCTAGCCCCGCCCGCTGTAGGAGCGGCCTTGTGTCGCGAAAGGGCCGCAGAGCGGCCCCGGGAAATTCAGCTGCGAAGCTGAAATCCTGGGGCCGCTTCGCAGCCCATTCGCGACACAAGGCCGCTCCTACAAAAGCTGCGCTCAGCCTGAAGCACGTGCGCTCAACGCCCGCTGCGCCGCTCCGCCCGGGCCACCCGCTGCGCCTCGTCCTGCGCCTCTTCCAGCACCTCCTGCACATACAGAATGTGCCGGCTGGACACCTCCCGCGCCTCTTCCGCCCTGCCCTCGACAATCGCCTGGTACAACTCGCGGTGCTGACTGATCAGCATGTCGCGTGTTTCCGTGCGCTGCTGATACATGCCACCAATGTTGGTCACCACGTTGCGCTTGAGCAGGTCGAACAAGCCACGAATGGTATGCAGCAACACGGCGTTATGGCTGGCCTCGGCAATCGCCAGGTGGAAGCGCGCATCGGCCGCGCCCTCCTCCGCCCGCGTCACCTCGTCAGCACGCGCATAGCAGTCCTGCAAGGTATCGAACGCCGCCTTCAGCCGCGCACGGTCCGGCTCGGTGGCACGCTGGGCCGCGTAGTAGGCGCATGACGCCTCCAGGGTATGGCGGAATTCCAGCAGGTCGCGCTGCGCTTCGGCACTGTGCTCAAGCAGCTGCAGCAACGGGTCGCTGAAGGTCGAGCCAAGCGATTCGGCCACGTAATTGCCACCGCCCTGGCGGCTTACCAGCAACCCCTTGGCCACCAGCTTCTGGATCGCCTCACGCAGTGACGGGCGCGACACACCGAACTGTTCGGCCAGGACGCGCTCGGCCGGCAGCCGCTGCCCGGAGGTCAGCGTGCCTTCCAGAATCATCCCTTCCAACCGATCGACGATGTCGTCGGACAGGCGCCGCTGGCGGACCTGATCAAAAACCATCACGTGCTCTCCACAAACCCCCAGCAAATTTCAGGGGGGGCGCCTATTCTCGCCGATTCGCGCCGCGCCAGCACGCATCAGCCGACGGTTTTCGCAAGCAAGCAGCTGCCCGTTCATCGAACCACGACCAAAGTTTTGCACGGGACAAATTGACACACCCACGACAGCGCTTTTAACCTAGCGACCAGCCATTGTAAATTGGTCTTACCAATTATCCAATGCCAGTGCCTGACCAACAACAATTAGGGGCCACCCCATATGCAAACCTGGCAACAACTCTACACCCCGCTTGGTAGTCTCGGCCTGTCCGCACTGGCGGCGGTCATCCCTATCGTGTTCTTCTTCCTGGCCCTGGCCGTGTTCCGCCTCAAAGGCCACGTGGCTGGCAGCATCACCCTTGCCCTGTCGATCCTGGTGGCGATCTTCGCCTTCCAGATGCCTGTCGACATGGCCCTGGCTGCCGCAGGTTATGGCTTCCTCTACGGCCTCTGGCCGATTGCCTGGATCATCGTTGCCGCGGTGTTCCTCTACAAACTCACCGTCAAGAGCGGCCAGTTCGAAGTGATCCGCAGCTCGGTGCTGTCGATCACCGACGACCAGCGCCTGCAGGTGCTGCTGATCGGCTTCTGCTTCGGCGCCTTCCTCGAAGGCGCGGCCGGCTTCGGCGCCCCGGTGGCCATCACTGCCGCACTGCTGGTGGGCCTGGGCTTCAACCCGCTGTACGCCGCCGGCCTGTGCCTGATCGCCAACACCGCACCGGTGGCCTTCGGCGCCCTGGGCATCCCGATCATCGTGGCCGGCCAGGTCACCGGCATCGACGCCTTCCACATCGGCGCCATGACCGGCCGCCAGCTGCCGCTGCTGTCGCTGTTCGTACCGTTCTGGCTGGTGTTCATGATGGACGGCCTGCGCGGCGTGAAAGAAACCTGGCCCGCAGCCCTGGTCGCCGGCTTGAGCTTCGCCGTGACCCAGTACTTCACCTCGAACTTCATCGGCCCAGAACTGCCCGACATCACCTCGGCCCTGGCCAGCCTGATCTGCCTGACCTTGTTCCTGAAAGTCTGGCAGCCCAAGCGTTCTTTCGCCGAAGCCAAAGGCAGCGTCGGCGCCGCCGTAGTGCAGCCGAGCGGCAGCCAGCCGACCCCATACAGCTTCGGCGAGATCTTCAAGGCCTGGTCGCCGTTCCTGATCCTCACCGTACTGGTCACCATCTGGACCCTCAAACCGTTCAAGGCGGCCTTCGCCCCGGGCGGCGCGATGTACAACTTCGTGTTCAACTTCGCCATCCCGCACCTGGACCAGCTGGTGATCAAGACCGCGCCGATCGTTACCGCGCCAACCGCCATGCCCGCGGTGTTCAAGCTTGACCCGATCTCCGCCACCGGTACCGCGATCTTCCTTTCGGCGTTGATCTCCATGGCCGTGTTGAAGATCAACTTCAAAATTGGTCTGACCACTTTCAAAGAAACCTTCTGGGAACTGCGCTGGCCAATCCTGTCGATCGGCATGGTGCTGGCCTTCGCTTTCGTCACCAACTACTCGGGCATGTCTTCGACCATGGCCCTGGTCCTGGCCGGCACTGGCGCCGCCTTCCCGTTCTTCTCGCCGTTCCTCGGCTGGCTGGGCGTGTTCCTGACCGGTTCCGACACCTCGTCCAACGCCCTGTTCAGCTCGCTGCAGGCCACCACCGCGCACCAGATCGGGGTCAACGACACCCTGCTGGTCGCGGCCAACACCAGCGGCGGCGTGACCGGCAAGATGATCTCGCCGCAGTCGATCGCCGTGGCCTGCGCCGCCACTGGCTTGGTCGGCAAGGAATCCGACCTGTTCCGCTTCACCGTCAAGCACAGCCTGTTCTTCGCCACCATCGTCGGCCTGATCACCTTGATCCAGGCCTACTGGCTGACCGGCATGCTGGTTCATCACTAAAGTGAAAGGGGCCGGGCGCCGTGACGCGCCCGGCATCTCCTTCAACCCACGCTGCGAGAATCCATGATCATTTCCGCCTCCACCGACTATCGCGCCGCGGCCCAACGCAAGCTGCCTCCGTTCCTCTTCCACTACGCCGACGGCGGCGCCTACGCCGAGCACACCCTGCGCCACAACGTCTCGGACCTGGCCAGCATCGCCCTGCGCCAGCGCGTGCTGAAGAACATGTCCGCGCTCAGCCTCGAAACCAAGCTGTTCGACGAAACCCTGAGCATGCCCGTGGCCCTGGCCCCGGTCGGCCTCACCGGCATGTACGCCCGCCGGGGCGAAGTGCAGGCGGCGCGTGCGGCAGCGGCCCACGGCATTCCGTTCACCATGTCGACGGTGTCGGTGTGCCCGATCGAAGAAGTGGCCCCAGCCATCGACCGGCCGATGTGGTTCCAGCTGTACGTGCTCAAGGACCGCGGCTTCATGCGCAACGCCCTGGAGCGGGCCAAGGCCGCCGGCGTGAAGACCCTGGTGTTCACCGTCGACATGCCGGTACCCGGCGCCCGCTACCGCGATGCCCACTCCGGCATGAGCGGTGCGAACGGCCCGATGCGCCGCGTGCTGCAGGCCATGACTCACCCCGAGTGGGCGTGGGACGTTGGCGTGATGGGCCGCCCGCATGACCTGGGCAACATCTCCAAATACCGTGGCAACCCCACCGGCCTTGCCGACTACATTGGCTGGCTGGGCAACAACTTCGACCCGTCGATCTCGTGGAAGGACCTGGAGTGGATCCGCGAATTCTGGGACGGCCCGATGATCATCAAAGGCATCCTCGACGCCGATGACGCCCGTGATGCGGTCAAGTTCGGCGCCGACGGCATCGTCGTGTCCAACCACGGCGGCCGCCAGCTCGACGGCGTGTTGTCCAGCGCCCGCGCCCTGCCGGCGATTGCCGATGCCGTCAAAGGTGACCTGAAGATTCTCGCCGACTCCGGTATCCGCAGCGGCCTCGACGTAGTGCGCATGATCGCCCTCGGCGCCGACACCGTGCTGATCGGCCGCGCCTTCCTCTGGGCCCTGGCCGTGCATGGCCAGGCCGGGGTGAAGAACCTGCTCGAACTGTTCGAGAAAGAAATGCGCGTGGCGATGGTGCTGACCGGCGCCAAGTCGATCAGCGAGATCACCCGCGATTCGCTGGTCCGCGAACTGGGCGCCTGAGCGCCTCCAACCGTACCGCCTGAATGACCGGGGCACGCCGCGCGCCAGACGCCGCGGCCCCGCGAGGAGATTGCATGAGCCTGCCCGCTGCGTTCCTGCGTGATGTCGCGCGCCTGATCCCCGCCGAACGCCGTTTCGACGACCCGACCTCCACCCTGGCCTTCGGCACCGACGCCAGCTTCTACCGGTTGATCCCCAAACTGGTGGTGCGCGTCGAGTCCGAGGACGAAGTGGTCGGGCTGATTCAACTGGCCCAGCGCGAACGCGTGCCGGTAACCTTCCGCGCCGCGGGCACCAGCCTGTCCGGCCAGGCCATCAGCGACTCGGTGCTGATCGTGCTCGGCGATAACTGGAACGGCCGTGAAATCCGCGGGCAGGGTGAACAGATCCGCCTGCAACCCGGCGTCATCGGTGCCCAGGCCAATGCCTGGCTGGCACCGTACGGGCGCAAGATCGGCCCCGACCCGGCCTCGATCAACGCCTGCAAGATCGGCGGCATCGTCGCCAACAACGCCAGTGGCATGTGCTGCGGTACTGCGCAGAACACCTACCACACCCTCGCCGGCCTGCGCCTGGTGCTGGCCGACGGCACCCGCCTGGACAGCGAAGACCCGACCAGTGTCGCGGCCTTTGCAAACAGCCACGCCGAACTGCTCGAAGCGCTGGCCCGCCTCGGCCGCGAAACCCGCGCCAACACCGAGCTGGCCGACCGTATCCGGCACAAATACCGACTGAAGAACACCACCGGCCTGTCACTCAATGCACTGGTGGACTACGACCAGCCGCTGGATATCCTGCAGCACCTGCTGGTCGGTTCCGAAGGCACATTGGGCTTCATCAGCGCCGTCACCTACAACACCGTGCCCGACCACCCACACAAGGCCAGCGCCCTGCTGGTGTTCCCCAGCGTGGAAAGCTGCTGCCGCGCCGTTACCGTGCTCAAGCGCCAGCCGGTGTCTGCCGTTGAACTGCTCGACCGCCGCAGCCTGCGCTCGGTGCAAAACATGCCAGGCATGCCGCTGTGGGTAAAAGGCCTGTCGGACAACGCCTGCGCGTTGCTGATCGAGTCCCGCGCCGCCAGCCAGAGCCTGCTGCACGAACAACTGCAGTTGGTGATGGCCTCGATCGCCGACTACCCGCTGGAGCAGAAGGTCGAGTTCAGCGAGGACCCGGCCGTGTACAACCAGCTGTGGAAGATCCGCAAGGACACCTTCCCCGCCGTCGGCGCCGTGCGCCAGACCGGCACCACGGTAATCATCGAAGACGTCACCTTCCCCGTCGAGCAACTGGCCGAGGGCGTCAACCGCCTGATCCAGCTGTTCGACAAGCACCATTACGACGAGGCGATCATCTTCGGCCACGCGCTGGAAGGTAACCTGCACTTCGTGTTCACCCAGGGCTTCAACAGCGCCGAGGAAGTCGCCCGCTACCAGGCCTTCATGGACGACGTGGCCCAGCTGGTGGCCGTCGAGTTCGGCGGTTCGCTCAAAGCCGAGCACGGTACTGGCCGTAACATGGCGCCATTCGTGGCGCTGGAATGGGGCCACGACGCCTACCAGCTGATGTGGAAGCTCAAGCGCCTGCTCGACCCCAACGGCATTCTCAACCCCGACGTGGTGCTGAGCGAAGACCCCGACATCCACCTGAAAAACCTCAAGCCGCTGCCCGCTGCCGACGAGATCGTCGACAAGTGCATCGAGTGCGGTTTCTGCGAACCGGTCTGCCCTTCCAAAGGCCTGACCCTCAGCCCACGCCAGCGCATCGTCATGTGGCGCGACATCCAGGCGAAAAAACGCGCCGGCGTCGACACCCGCGAGTTGCTGCAAACCTATCAGTACCAAGGCATCGACACCTGCGCCGCCACCGGCCTGTGCGCCCAACGCTGCCCGGTGGGCATCAACACCGGCGAGCTGGTGAAAAAACTGCGCAGCCAGGCCGCCGACCACGCCAGGACCGCCGACTGGCTGGCCGACCACTTCCACACGGCCCTGGGCGGCGCCCGCTTCACCCTGACCGCCGCCAACACCGCCCGCAAGCTACTTGGCGCGCCACGCCTCGGGCGCCTCAGCGCATCACTGAGCAAGGCCAGCAACGGCCGCCTGCCGCAGTGGACCCCGGCCATGCCACAGCCATTACGCACCATGGACTTCGGCCCGGCGAGCAACGATGCCCGCCCCCGCGTGGTCTACCTTGCCGCCTGTGTGTCACGCGTGATGGGCCCCGCCTACGCCGACCGCGAGCAAAGCTCGCTGCTCGACAAGACCCGCAGCCTGCTGGAAAAGGCCGGCTACCAAGTGGTGTTCCCGGACAACGCCGACAGCCTCTGCTGCGGCCAACCGTTCGCCTCCAAAGGCTACCCCGAGCAGGCCGAACACAAGCGCCAGGAGCTGATCAACGCCCTGCTCCACGCCAGCCGCGGCGGCCTCGACCCGATCTACTGCGACACCAGCCCCTGCACCCTGCGCCTGGTCCAGGACCTTGGCGAAACCCGGCTGGACCTGTACGACCCAGTGCGTTTCATCCGCACCCACCTAGTCGACAAACTGGAATTCACCCCCCAGGAAGAGCCAGTAGCCGTGCACGTGACCTGCAGCACCCAGCACCTGGGCGAGAGCCAGGCACTGATCGACCTGGCACGCCGGTGCAGCAAGCAGGTGGTGATTCCGGAGGGCATTCACTGCTGCGGCTTTGCCGGCGACAAGGGCTTCACCACACCGGAGCTCAACGCCCACTCGCTGCGCAGCCTGAAGGATGCGGTGCAGTATTGCAGCGAAGGCATCTCCACCAGCCGCACCTGCGAGATCGGCCTGTCCAGCCATAGCGGTATCGACTACCACGGCCTGGTCTACCTCGTAGACCGCGTCACCCGCCCACGCGCAATTTGAGTCATCCCTGTAGGAGCGGCCTTGTGTCGCGAAAGGGCTGCGTAGCGGCCTCAGGATTTCAGCTTCGCAGCTTGATTTGCCGGGGCCGCTACGCAGCCCTTTCGCGACACAAGGCCGCTCCTACAAAAACCGCATCGCCCGGTCGATGGCAACATCCAGCCACACACCACCCAAGCGCCAAGCCATCACCCCGATTGAACCCTCGCCAAATCCCGGCAGTCCACCTTTATAGGCCCACCTCCCAGCGGCCATGAAAGGAGACACTCATGAAAGGTACCGCGCTTTCGGCCCTCTTCGCGGCCGCTACCCTCCTCGCTTCGCCGGCATTTGCCGCCGATGACCTGTGCACCGCCAACCTGCAGAAGATCGACGACAGCATGGCCACCGCCGGCGCCACCTCCGAAGGCCTGGACAAAGCCCTCACCGAACAGGTCGACAAGGCCAAGTCTGCCCAGGCCGCAGGCAATACCAAGGACTGCATCGCCATCACCAGCAAGGTGCTGGAGCGCCTGGAAAAGACCGAGAAAGGTAGCGGTTCGGCCGGCGGCAGCGGTGCTTGAGCCCTCTCAGCGCGGGCGACAGGACCGGTTGTCGACGCCGCCCGCGCAATGGCGTATACTCCGCCTCACGTGCCGTAAGGTGCGTTAGCCAAGAGCGAGTGTGGGGCCGATCAGGATTCGACGCCGGTAGCGAAACTCTAGGTGCATGCCGAGTTGGTAACAGAACTCGTAAATCCACTGTTGCAACTTTCTATAGTTGCCAATGACGAAAACTACGAGGGCTACGCTCTCGCTGCGTAAGCAGCTGAGCCCGCTCTCCTGGTAGCTTCGGCTCCAGCAATCATCAGGGGATGCCTGTAAACCCGAAATGATTGTCATACAGAACAGGATCGTCGTGTAGCACGTTGGGGGCAAAGCGACTAAAACTTACCCAACTCATCCAAAGCACCCTGCCCGTCGGGCGGCTGCGGATTAAATCAGTAGACACGGCTAAGCATGTAGTACCGACAGCGGAGTACTGGCGGACGGGGGTTCAAATCCCCCCGGCTCCACCAAATCCAAAGAAGAAGACGCCCTCGGGCGTCTTTTTTTGTGTCTGAAATCTGCCGGTGTCGTAACACCCCGTTACGCTGAAAATCAGATTTAACCCCTTTCTTGTAGGGCATTTCCCAAAGATACTCCCAGCCATTGTGGTGTTCCGGGCTAGGCACTAGTGTCGGCTTGTCGTTGCCAAGCAACGATCGGCTTTGACAGGCCGCCCCGAACTAACCACATGGCTTTGCCTTTTATGGCAGCTGTCATGGGGCACCCCGTGTGCGCCGGTTTTGGTCTGTTCGCCGGTCTGTCAACCCATGCACAGCTGCCGCCTTTCTGTTTGACAGCAGATGGTCGTGGCCCTAACTGAACAGGCCTGCACAATGCTGAAGATAGTCCCCGATCCGCCCCACCTCCTCCACTCCCTGGAAGACACGCTGATGATGGCCGCTGACTACGCGCTATGCGCAGAGGCCGTCGCCCAGCAGGCAATGCTGATGCAGCCCAAGTCGCCTGTGTCACTGCTGATCATGACCTCAATGCACGAGATCGATGCCTTGCGCAAATTGCTCGAAGCGGCGTTGATCCAAATCCAGAAGCCCGCTGATCCGCAGAAGCTGCACTGATCCGCATCTTGATCTGCCTGGCCGGCCAAGCCAGGCATCAACGACTTCAGGGAGATCAATCAATGGCCACCGAAGAAACCCGGTTCACCGTAGGCAAAACCACCTTCTTCCAAGGTGAAAACCAGACCCACCCGCTATTTCGCATCGAAGCCGGCATCCCTTGCCAGGCCGCCCGCGAACAGGCCTCGGAACTGATGGGCTATGCGCGAGACCTGAGCCTCGACGGGCTGATGGAAGACAAACCCCAGCTGCTCTGGGCCTCGCACTACCTCTGCGCCCTGGCCAAGGCTCTGCTGGATGACGCCGAGTTAGGCATGACAAAAACGCCTTGAACTGGCCTTGGCAGCCGCTTTTTTGCAGGAGCGGCCTTGTGTCGCGAAAGGGCCGCAAAGCGGCCCCGGCAATCCCAGAGTCAGCCAATCATTTCTTCCGCGCCCGGACAATCATGGCATCCAGCTCAGCCAGTAGCTGATCCACATCCAGCTCAACAAATTCTCCTGGGTTGAGAATCTGCTCCATCACATCAGGATTGATGCGTTCAAAAAATTCATCCTCTGTTGGCCCCACCGCCCAGAGGTACCCCATCTCACTGTGCAACTGATGCAATGCACCGGAGAACTGAAGCGCCACAAGCGCAGCATCAAGTTCTTGGCGAGACACTTGGGGTGACTGCCTGGCGACCAATTCTCTCAACATCGAACTGGTAATCCCCGAACCAACCAGATTCAGGATCAGCGCTTCAAGTTCAGGCAGCTTGCTCATAGGCACCCCTTGCGCTCAGCGGCTGCCAAGGTCGTAACCCATCATGAACATTCCCATTTCGAGTTTCCGAACAGGCTTCCCGGCTCCCTCGTGGAAGCGGCTTCCCTGCGCCAACGGATGAGCCAAAGCCTCACTCAGCACCCAGCTCGCGCGCATGTTCCAGAGCGCGTGGTGATGACCACGTCGCAAGCGGGGAAACTTGAATTCATGCTCGTTACCTGGGTCGCGGTTCTTCGGCGCGGTAGCGTTCTGAGCCTCCTTCGCCGGCGCCCAAGGGAAGCGAAGCCCCTCCGGGAGGGCAGTCAGTTTTCGTTCGCTGCAATATCTCATCACAAGCCAGCCCAAGGCCGCAGCGACGCGGCTGTCATAGATGATGAAGTTTTCACATATCAGCGAGTAAACCTTGGTCATACCAGCGTTGAAGCGCAGATCACTGCGGAATTTCGGGCTATCGAGATTTCCCTGGCGCAGTACCTGTGCGACCTGTTCAATCATCGCTGCCAGCCCCACACGATTCTCTTCAAGCCATTGGTTGTTTCGAGCAGAAACACCACCCCAGGACATCGTCGCCTGAGTGCCACGCAGCATCGTGTCGTCACAGGCTGCGGCGCCAAGGTCTGCAGCCAGCGCTTCGAGGGCTGCAGCATTGCTGTCGGCGCAACTGCCCGCGCTGATGTTCAAATGCGGCACACCCGAGTGATGCCATTCGTATTGCTCATAGGCATCGTGGAGGTTGCAGAACTGCCAGTGCTTGGCCGTCTGTCGGTTGGTGTATTCATGCTTCACGTCCTTGTTCGATCCAAGCAGCTCAGCGAGCCACTCAATGAAAGCATTGACCTCTGCGCGGTCTTTGTAAGCGGGGAAACTACGGTGCGAGACCTTGATCTTCATGCGACGCTCCACTAATTTGAGGGCCTTTCTTGCTGGCAAAGTGATACTGACGGACAATAGGGACACATTTTGTCCGTGAGGTGCCTGTGGCTAAGAAAATTTCCAAGGAAAGCAGGTGCAAGGCACTGCTGGGTATCTTGCAGCGTGAGCGTGGCTCGCTGGCCACTGAAGAGCTTCACGCTCAACAGGCCCATTGGATCGAACAGGTCCCCCATCTCAAAACTACATTGCGCGACCTCCAGAACCTCGCATCGGAGGGCCTGGTCTCTGGTGAAAAGCCGGTAGGGCAAAAGTCGTATCGCTGGAAGCTGCGAAAGGCTCGGCTGGATCTCGCACTGACGCCATCTGAATCAATGACGCTGGAAGCCATGCTGCAGCATGCCGAGCGTTTCGGATTCAAAGTGGTTGCTGATCAGCTCGTGGAGCTCCGCAACTACGCGCTTGGGGTGATTGGCCGAAATTCGAAACACGACCTGGTCGGCCAAGGCAGAATCACTACGGGCACTCGCTTCATGACCCTGCTGCCCGGCGCTTATGATCCAGCTCACCTCGAGACGATCCAAGCGGCGATGCTTGAGGGCCAAACGCTAAAGGTTGCCTACAAGCCCCGCGATGTTGGCGATATCGAATGCACCTACATCTTGAAGCCGCTCGCCCTGTCATTCCAAGACTCCAACATCTATCTCTCGGCTTTCGTCGAATCCGAACAATGGCCCAAAGATAAAGCGCCCGAGCCGAATGCCCCGCG
Source organism: Pseudomonas sp. NBRC 111123 (assembly GCF_001320205.1). Taxonomy (NCBI): domain Bacteria; kingdom Pseudomonadati; phylum Pseudomonadota; class Gammaproteobacteria; order Pseudomonadales; family Pseudomonadaceae; genus Pseudomonas; species Pseudomonas sp. NBRC 111123. The sequence continues at coordinate 85,848 of NZ_BCAZ01000006.1, read as the reverse complement.
CGGGAAATACAGCAGCAATGGCCCTGACAAGCAGTGCGTGCTCATGCTTCATCGGATGGTCGGCGTTGAGACCTATTGGCGTGACACGCCTGAGCCGGAGGGTTACCAAGTTGGCTCGTTTGAGGTGCAGCGAGATCTCATGACCATTCACCACGAAGTGCCAATTGGCTTGCGGCTACGCCTTGAAACCAACCTCCTTAACCGCCTCACGGAAAACCCGCTAAGCGAAAATCAGCAGATCGAGCACGTCCCTGGCGGAGCGATTTTGCAATGCACTATTCAAGATACCCAGGGCCTGCGCCTGTTCTTGATGAGTAACGCTGACGAAATTGAAGTTATGGGGCCCGACTACCTTCGCGAACACATCAAGCATGCATTGCGTCGGGCCCTGAAAATGTACGCTGGCGATGAGCTGTGATACCCCGCAGCGGCAGATCAGGTCGAAATGATCGACCTGGTCAACGCCTCAGTAACCTTCCATGAACAACGTCGCCTCAAGATGGCGCAATCTGTACTGCTCGGAGCCTGCCTGGTTCAGAGCCACCAACATGGCCTGGCCCAGCGCATTGGCGTCGAGTTGAGCCGCCCAGCAAGTGTAGGCATTGCGCCAGACCATACTGGTCGACCGAGGGCGCGAGCCGCCGCGGCCAGCAACGCGGCCCAGTGCCGGGTAGCGCTGGCGCAACAGCGCGACGTCATTATCCGTTAGTGCCTGCTCGGCCAATTCAAGCAATGCCGTTGCCACCCGCGAGTCATAGATGAGGAAATCATCGGGATAGAACATTGCGTACAGCTTGGTCCAGGCGCCATTCATTGCGGCTGCCTGTCTGCGGCTGCGACGCTGGGCGAGGCGCAGGTTGTCGACCACCACCTGGGCATCTTCAGTGGGCACGCGCACCCCGCCCCACGCACAGATTTCAGCGAACAGCTGAAGCACTGCGTCGGCATTGCGGTCCAGATCCTCAGCCAGCAAACGCGCCCGCGCAATGAAATCGTCCAGAACCTTTTCAGTGGCAATGTAGCCAGTTGCCGGGGATGGCCAGAAGTAAGTGTCCAGGCGAGCCTTGAAGCCCGTCACCGGTTGCTCGGGATAAAGCGTTCGACGCTTGCGGTCGAAGATCTGGAAAGGTGTCTGAATCAGATGATTCATCAAATGCGCTTCGATGCTTGGTGCGCCCTGCAGGTTCGCCTGTGCGGCCACCGGCTGGGGTGCTTCGGCCTCCACGGCGGTTTCCTCCTGCTCGGTCAGGCCTAATACTTCATAGAGCCCCTCGGCAATACGCTTGTACTGCGGCGCCTGGCCTGCCTTGACCCAATGGCCCGTGCCTTGGGCCGCATTGGCCATCTGCGTGCGGATATGGCTCTTCTTGAAGAAGCCAAAGCCAACCCGATAACACTCAACGTTCCCTTCAAGTGTCTGGCGAATGACTCGACGGTCCTCTCCCAGCAGGTCCGTGGCCCGAAGTTGACGAGGCAAAGCCCCCTGCTCCACTTCCAGAACGATCGACTCGTACAGCGTCATTGAGCTTTTCCTTGTATTTCGAATCCGACTGCAAATAGCCACTAACGCTTATATCGGCAGCCTCCATGCCCGCTACAGTGCACGGCCGCCTGCACGATGGCCCTATGCCATGGCCAACACCGCCTTACCTTGGTTAAGCTACCGCCACTTACGCATCTGCAGATGTGCGCACAAAGTGGCCAAGCAACCGAAGGAACGACCATGGCAGCCAGCAGCAATTTCGCCTTTCTTCAGGAACATGACCCCGTGTTCCTTCAGCTTGCGCGTACCGCCGAGCAGGCATTCGCCAGCGATCCAAACACCACGCTGATCAAACTTCGCCAGCTCGGCGAAGCCTTGGCCCAAGACTTGGCCAGCCGTGCCGGCATCGTGTTCGAAGCCCACACCACCCAATCTGACCTGCTGTACAAGCTCAGCCGTGAGATCCAGCTGGATCAGAACATTCGCAACCTGTTTCACACCTTGCGCGTGGAAGGGAACAAGGCCACTCACGAGTTCCGCACGCAGCACCGCGAGGCCATGGATGGGCTGAAGGTGGGGCGTGCCTTGGCTATCTGGTACCACCAGTCATTTGGCAAGAATACCGCTTCGTTCAAGCCCGGGCCTTTCGTTACACCTAGCGACCCAAGCACTTCGCTACGTGACCTGCAAAGCCAGATCGAACAGCTCAAGGCGCAGCTCAGCGAGTCCAGCCAGCAGCTGGAAAGCAATCAGCAACTTGCCACCCTGCTCAAGCGTGAAGCAGAGGAATATGCAGTCCTCGCCGAGCAGATGGATGCCGAGTCGAGAAACCACAAGCAGTTGGCAGCAGAGCACGAAGCGGCTTTGACCAAGTTGCGCGCAGAACATGAGCAAAGCCTGAAGGCACTGCAGCAGCAAATCGCCGCACAGCCGCAGGCCAGCAAAGACGTTGCCGAAAAAACCAGGAAGGCCAGCAACAAGTTCCAGCTGTCGGAGGACCTTACCCGCATCCTCATCGACCAGCAGCTGAACGACGCAGGTTGGGAAGCCGACTCTCTGGAACTGACCTACAGCAAAGGTGCACGCCCGGAGAAAGGCAAGAACAAGGCAATCGCCGAATGGCCCACCAGTAGCCCGAAAGCCTGCGCCGACTACGTACTGTTCGCCGGCCTGGTACCCATCGCCATTGTCGAAGCCAAACGGCAAGGCATCGATGTTGCCGACCGGATCACCCAAGCCGAGCGGTACGCTCGCGAATTCAGATTCTCTGCCGAACATGTACAGCCCTGGCCGATGGCCGGCCAACCCCAGCATTGGGTTGATGGCAGCAATGGCCACTTCCAGGTGCCCTTTGCCTTTGCCTGCAATGGTCGCCCCTATATCAAGCAGCTTGCTGAACAGTCTGGTACCTGGTTCCGCGATTTGCGCAGCCCTGCCAATACCCGTCGGCCATTGCAAGACTTCCACACACCAGGCGACCTCCTCGACCTGCTCAAACGCAGCAAGGCAGAAGCCGAGGAAAGGCTGGCAAAGGAAGGCTTTGGCTATCTGAAGTTGCGCGACTACCAGGAGAAGGCCATCAAGGCCGTCGAACAGGCGCTGGCCGGCAACCAGCGCAATTGCCTGCTGGCGATGGCAACAGGCACAGGCAAGACCCGCACCATCATTGGCCTGATGTACCGCTTCCTCAAGGCAGAACGTTTCAAACGTATTCTGTTCCTGGTAGACCGCAGCGCCCTTGGCGAGCAGGCCATTGATTCGTTCAACGACACCACGCTTGAGCAGAACCACACCCTGGCCCAGATCTACGACATCAAGGCACTGGGCGACATGGCTGCCGAAGCGCAAACCCGAGTTCAGGTGGCCACGGTGCAAGCCATGGTCAGCCGCATTTTCCGCTCGGACAACCCTCCACCTGTGGGCGAGTTCGACTGCATCATCGTCGACGAGGCCCACCGGGGCTACACCCTCGACCAGGAGATGACCGAAGGCGAACTGGTCGTGCGCGATGCCAGCCAGTACCTCTCGCAGTACCGTCGCGTGCTGGATTACTTCGACGCCTGCCGTATCGGCCTCACGGCTACGCCCGCAAAACAGACCAGCGAGATTTTTGGCAAGCCGGTGTTCACCTACAGCTACCGGGAGGCCGTGGCCGATGACTGGCTGATCGATCATGAGCCACCAATCCGCTACGAAACCCAGCTTACCCAGCGTGGCATCCACTATGAGAAGGGCGAGTCGGTCAGTGTCATCAACGCCCAGACCGGTGAAGTCGATACGACGGAACTGGAAGACGAGCTCAATTTCAATATCGAGTCGTTCAACCGCCGCGTCATCACGCCTGCCTTCGACAAGGTCATCTGCGATGAGCTGGCCAAGGAACTGGACCCGTTCGGCGAAGAGAAGACCATGATCTTCTGCGTCAACCAGGCCCACGCAGAACGCGTGAAAAACCTGCTGGATGACGCCTTCAAGGCCGCTTATGGGGAGCAATACAACGAAGCGACCGTGCGCATCATTACTGGCCAGAGCGATCGGGTCGAGCAACTGATTCGCTGCTACAAGAATGAACCGCACCCGAGTATCGCCATTACCGTAGACCTGCTGACCACCGGCATCGACGTGCCGACCATCTGCAACCTGGTGTTCATGCGCCGCGTGCGCTCGCGCATCCTCTATGAGCAGATGAAAGGCCGGGCTACCCGACGCTGTGACGAGATAGGGAAAACGGTATTCCGCATCTATGACCCCGTCGACCTCTATGCCAGCCTGGAAGAGGTCGACACCATGAAACCGTTGGTCAAGAACCCGAATATCTCCCTGGAGCAATTGGTGGGTGAGCTGACTGACGACGCCAGCCACGACGCCCCTGGCAGCCAGGAAGACAGCAGTCACGCCCATGACGTGCTCGACCAATTGAATCAACGGGTCATGCGTATCCTGCGCAAAGCCGAGCACAAGGCCGAAAACAATCCGGCCATCAAACAGAAGCTCGATGAATTGCAGCAGTCCTGGGGCGTCGAACCCGGCAAACTGCATACCCATTTGCACGAGCTTGGGCCGCAGCAAGCTGCCAACTTCGTTCGCCAACACGGCCAACTGATCAATCAGCTGGCGGCTGTCAGTGCCCTGCTCGGGTCGGAGCGGTATCCGATCATCTCTGCGCACGAAGACGAGTTGGTGGTGCGTGAGCAGAACTACGGCAACTATGGCAAGCCGGCTGACTTCCTGGAAAGCTTCCACGAGTTCATCCACAAACAGCTGAACCAGTCGGCCGCGCTAAGCGTTGTGGTAAACCGCCCCAAGGATCTGACTCGCGAGCACTTGCGCGAAGTGCGGTTGCTGCTCGATCAGAACGGTTTCAACGAAGCCAGCCTGAAAAGCGCCTGGCGTAATCAGACCAACCAGGAAATCGCGGCAAGCATCCTTGGGTATATTCGCCAGGCTGCTATTGGCGAGGCACTGTTGCCGTTCGATCAACGTGTGGCAGAAGCCATGAAACGCATTTATGCCATGCAGGCCTGGACCCCAGTGCAGCGCCGCTGGCTGGATCGCCTTGCCAGGCAGTTGGTGCATGAGGTGGTGATCGATACGCAGCAAGTCAATGACGCATTCCGGGTCGATGGCGGCATCAGAGGCCTGGACCGCAATCTTGGCGGTAAGCTTGATCAGGTGCTGGAAGCGTTGAACGATAATTTGTGGTCGGCGGCTTGAAGCGTTCTATTCACTCGAAGGCCAGTCAGCAGGTGTCCATACTGCGCCCCGGTCGAGCGGAAATTCGTGTTATCCGCTCACTGGGCCAGTGCCCGAATCAGCTTGCAAAACAGACCTGCCGTGCATAACCTCCCCCGCAATACACCCGCCATGCCTATGGTTGCTCCGGCAGCTACGCACACATTGAGCGGGTTTTCTTTGCCCGGCAGCTTTCCAGCAAACCCGGCCTCGACATTCCTTTGCAATTCGCGCTGCTCAAGCACCGCGGGCTCGCATTCTTATCTTTTTTGAGAGTTACCATGACCAACTCCGACATCGTCCAGAAGCTCTGGAACCTGTGCGACGTACTGCGCGACGACGGGATCAACTACAGCGACTACGTTACCGAACTGGTACTGCTGCTGTTCATCAAGATGGAATACGAGCAGGTACAGAACAACGACGCCTTCAGCCACAAGCTGCCAGTGGGTGCACGCTGGCCAGACCTGGCCGGTAAATCCGGGATTAATCTGCTCGACCACTACCGGCAAATGTTGCTGGACCTGGGCAAGAACAGCGACCCGTTGATCGCCGCCATCTATGCTGACGCACAGACCCGGCTCAAGGAACCGCGTCATCTGGAGCAACTGATCAAGAGTCTGGATGGCATCGACTGGTTCAGCGCCCGCGAAGATGGCCTCGGCGATCTCTATGAAGGCCTGCTGGAGAAGAACGCAAGCGAGACCAAGTCTGGTGCTGGCCAGTACTTCACACCGCGCCCGTTGATCGACAGCATTATCCGCTGCATCAAACCGCAGCCCGGCGAGACCATCCAGGATCCGGCCGCTGGCACCGCAGGCTTCTTGATTGCCGCTGACGCTTACATCAAAAGCCAGACCGACGACCACTACGACCTCGACGAAAAAGCCCGCAGCTTCCAGCGCAATCGTGCCTTTGTCGGCGTGGAGTTGGTGCCAGGTACTCGCCGTCTGGCGTTGATGAACACCTTGCTGCATGGCATGGAAGGTGATGAAGAAGGTGTGGTGCACCTTGGCAACGCCCTGGGTCAGACCGGCGCTAACCTGCCCAAGGTCGACGTCATACTCTCCAACCCACCGTTTGGCACTGCCAAAGGCGGTGGTGGCCCGACCCGCGACGACCTTACCTACCGTACCAGCAACAAGCAGCTGGCTTTCCTCCAGCATATCTACCGTGGCCTCAAGCCCGGCGGCCGCGCTGCCGTAGTTCTTCCGGACAACGTGCTGTTCGAGGCTGGCGTCGGCACGGATGTGCGTCGCGACCTGATGAACAAATGCAACCTGCACACCATCCTGCGTCTGCCAACCGGCATCTTTTACGCGCAAGGCGTGAAGACCAACGTGCTGTTCTTCCAGAAAGGCAGCCAGGACAACCCGCGCCAAGACGAAGGCTGCACCCAGCGGGTATGGATCTATGACCTGCGCAGCAACATGCCCAGCTTTGGCAAGCGTACCCCGTTTGGCGTGCAGCACCTCAAACCCTTCGAAGAAGCTTATGGTGATGACCCAAATGGAAACAGTCTCCGTGCCGAGAACGTCGAGGGCATTGCCGAGAAGAGCCGCTTCCGAGTATTTACTCGAGAGCAAATTCGGGAGCGCGGCGACTCGCTGGATATCAGCTGGCTGAAAGAAGACACCGGCCTCGACACTGCTGGCCTGCCCGCACCGGAGATATTGGCAGGGGAGGCAATGGCAGAACTAGCCGAGGCTCTACGGGAGTTGGATCAACTGATGCAAGCATTGGGCGCGGGGGATGAAGCCGAGCAGCAGAAACGGATGCTGGCGGCGGTTGTGGGATTGGATGTAGGAGTTGGAGAATGAGTATTGGACTTCCGGCCGGCTGGGCTGCCGCGCGTATTGGCGACTTGGCGGAGCTGAATCCGAAGCAGGTATTCGATGATGATACTGTAGCTGGCTTTGTGCCCATGTCTCTTGCGCCAACCAACTTTCGAGAAAAACTTCGTTTCGATAAACGCCCGTGGGGCGAAATCAAAAAGGCTTACACAAATTTCAAAGACGGAGACGTGATTTTTGCCAAAGTCACGCCCTGCTTTGAGAACGGCAAGGCAGCCTTGGTCGAAGGCTTACCCAACGGTATCGGTGCCGGCAGCAGTGAGTTCTTCGTCCTCCGCCCGAGTTGTAACGAAGTATCAGCTAAGTATTTACTGGCTTTGATCAAAAGCTATGATTTTCTACGAGAGGGTGCGGAGAACATGACGGGCGCAGTAGGTCTCCGCCGCGTACCCAAGCAGTTTGTAGAGAATTACGATGTCCTAGTGCCTCCGGCTGCCGAACAAAAACGCATTGCCGCCAAGCTCGACGAGTTGCTGACACAGGTCGAAATATTGAAAGCACGTATCGACGGTATCCCCGCTCTACTGAAGCGCTTCCGCCAATCCGTCCTTGATGCTGGAGTTTCCGGTCGCTTAACTGAAGATTGGCGTAGAGACCAAACAGGCATCGATTCACAGTATGATGCCGACGGTTTGCCTCTCGGATGGTCTGTAGTACCTTTGGGTCGTTATGTTGTTAACCATGACGGTGCCCGTAAGCCTATTTCATCCAAGGAGCGCGAGTCTCGGATAGGTGATAATCCCTATTTCGGTGCGACAGGTCAGATCGACTGCATTGACGGTTATACGCATGACGGTGAGTTCGTGTTGGTTGGCGAAGATGGAGCGAATCTCCTAACTCGCGTTAAGCCCTTAGCCTTCACCGTTAAAGGGCAGGTCTGGGTGAATAATCACGCACATGTCATCGCAAGCCCACTTGGACACTCCAACGCTTATTTAGCTATCTACTTAAACACTCTCGACATTACTCAGTGGGTTAGCGGATCGGCTCAGCCAAAACTGAACCAGAAGAACATGAACGAAATCCCTGTTCATGTTCCGCTAGCTACTGAACAACTTGAAATCGTCCGGTGCGTCGAAAACCTCTTCGCTATTGCTAACCAATTGGAAGCCAAGCTCGCTTTAGCGCAAAGCCGTATCGACCATTTGGCTCATAGCATCCTGGCAAAAGCTTTCCGAGGCGAACTAGTGCCTCAGGACCCTAAGGATGAACCGGCTATTGCGCTGCTCGAGCGCATCAAAGCCCAACGAGCCTCAGCCCCCAAGACTAAGCGCAGTCGCCGATCCGCCACGGCGAGATAATCCTCACACCTGGAAGAAGTTGAACCATGCCCGTCCCGACCTACGACCAGTTCATCGAGCCCATCCTGCGCTTTCTCGCCTCCCATCCAGAGGGTGCCACCGCGGGTGAGACCCACGAAGCAGCCGCAGTCAAGCTTGGCCTGAGCGAATCGCAGCGGCAGGAGACCATCGCCAGTGGCCAGGCTACCTACAAGAACCGTTCGGGCTGGGCGCACGATCGGCTGAAACGCGCGGGCTATTCCAGCAGCGCCAAGCGTGGCTACTGGCAACTGACCGATACCGGCCGCGCCTTCGCCCAGGCTAACCCTGCCCCATTGAGCGCAGAGCAGGTCGAGCATCTAGCGGTGAACTTCATGAGCGTGAAGCTGAAGACAGCGCCGGATGCCGCACCACTGGATGAAAGCAACGATGCGACATCGCCAATTGCCAAGACCGACCTCGCTACCAGCAGCCCGCAAGAGCGCCTGAACCAGGCTATCCTTGAGTTGCGTACCAGCGTCGCGGGCGATCTATTGGACAGCCTGTTGCAAGCGAGCCCGACGCGCTTCGAGCATATCGTACTCGACGTACTGCACAGCCTTGGCTACGGCGCAAACCGTCAGGCACTGCAGCAAGTCGGTGGCAGTGGCGACGGCGGCATTGACGGCGTGATCTCGCTGGACGCACTGGGACTGGAAAAGGTCTATGTGCAGGCCAAGCGCTGGCAAAGCACCGTCGGCCGGCCCGATCTGCAAGCGTTTTATGGGGCTCTAGCTGGGCAGAAAGCCAAACGCGGTGTATTCATCACCACTTCCGGCTTCACCGCCCAGGCCGTTGACTTCGCGCGATCGGTCGAGGGCTTGGTGTTGGTCGACGGTGAACGCCTGGTCAACCTGATGCTCGACCATGATGTGGGCATCAGCTCTCAGCTCTACAAGGTGCCCAGGCTCGACAGCGATTACTTTGACGAATCGCTTGGCTAAGCCGCGCACCCAAAACACATCCGTTCTGCTACTGCATGAAGCTGGGCATTTCTATTTATGCCGCGTCCGACTTGGTCAGATACGGCACCTTTCCAGACGGCACCCAGTTGGCTGCTGCCTCCAGATGCACATCCTGATCATCGAAGAAGATGTGCGGATTAAATGCCCGAAGCACTTTAGGCTTCCCGACGCCACCAAGAAAGAAAGCTTCGTCAACGTATACGCCCCAAGCGCGAAGGGTGTTGATCACCCGCATCTCGGACGGTGAGTTTCGTGCAGTGACGATGGCGATTCTAATCGGTGAATCCTTCCCGCCGGTTGGCAACCGCTCCTGTAGCTTGGCAAGTTTGATCAGGAGGCTAGCGTAAGGCCCCTCCTCCATCGGAGTATGTTGCAGCGCATCTTCCTGGGCCTGAAAGGCATCCAGACCCTGAGTTTTGTAAACCAACTCACTGGCGTCGGAGAACAGCACTGCATCACCGTCGAAAGCGATACGCACCTGGCCTTCGGGAATTTTCGGAGCGTTGACTGGCGGCGCCTTGAGGATCGCCGCCGCACACTGCCGGGAGTCGATGACCTTTTGTGCGTCCTCCACATTGGTGGTCAAGAAAAGGTCGACATCGAACGCATCCATGTAGTCGGCAACAGACTCCCCTCCGGTAAAGGCAGATCGGGTTATCGCCAACTGATCACGGCGGATGGTTTTGAGCACTCGGATGCCGGTATCCGGGCTGTTGCGCGACATCACCACCACTTCGACCAGCGGCGACCGGTCGTCACTTTTCACGTGCTGATTGAGATCGAGCAGTGCCTTGACCAAGTGGTAGCCGGTACCCGGCTCAAGCGGCTCGTCCTCGTGTTCCTGCATGTACCGACGATAGTTATCGATCACGCTTTCTGGGTCGTTCTCCAGCGCCTCCTTGAACATCTGATCTGACTCACTCATATCGAACAAAGCAGTCGCGGATATGCCAACTACCAAGGTATTGCTCAGATCAAACGCCATGGTTCATTCCCTTTAAGTCTCGCGGAAAATACTAGCAGTTCGCCAGGCAACGCCAAAGAGGCTAAGAAAATGGGCGCGTAGAGAGCTAAAGATGTGTGCGCTTTATTTACCTGTATAAGCCTACATAATAGGCATGTCGCCAAAATTGACATATCGTTTAAATGTCATTTCCGCCATCCATGATCGAGAAGCAAGCAAATGCCTATCAGACCGAGACCTTACACATTTGAATGCACGCAATGCGGCTGGATAAAGACTCTGGCGCCCCCCAGTGATGCCCTGGGGCCAGGAGACTGGTTCGAAAAATGCCCTCGGTGTGGCAACGAGCACCTTGAACTCCGGCAACCAAGCTACGTTGAACGCCTGATCGTGGAAGTGATTTCAAGAAAGCGTCGCTTCTGAGGATGCTTCTGAGGATGAAGACAGCCAAGGAAATAGCCTTGTGGAGTGTGGCCAACAGCCACCACATCAATTAGCATCTGATGTCATCTTGATCTTACCTCGCGTTTCCTGAACGCAACCAGAATCTCCGCTGCACAGCCCGGCGGTGATCGGATGGATTCTCTCAAAATGGATTTGAACCTGAGCCCAACCTTCGACTACCTCGCACAACCGTTTCAGGTTGATGTGCTGGCTCTGTTCCCCTTTCTAAACGCTAAAGAAATTCGCAACCCGGGCGATGGTACTGAGTTGCGCTAGAAATTTGCGCACCCTGCCCCTGGGTAAATTTTTCAAGGAAGCATCATGCACGAAAAAAACATTGAGCTACTGCGTGACGAAGCCCAGCGACTGCTGCAGGTTGAAGTCGATCTTCTGAAGCAGATGCAGAGCCAACCGGGGGTTGTCACGCAAGCCCATGCAGGTGAACAACAGACGTTCACCATCGCGTCCATTTCCAAAGACATCGAAGTGTTGCGCGGCGAGCTTTCCAAACTCAACGATCTGGAAATGGTGCTGGCAGTTGTGGGCACCATGAAGGCAGGCAAATCGACCACTATCAACGCGATCGTCGGTACCGAAGTGCTGCCCAACCGTAACCGACCGATGACAGCTCTGCCTACGCTGATTCGTCATACGCCAGGCCAGATCGAGCCGGTCCTCAAACTTGAGAACAGTGCTCCAATCAACGACTTGATCCTTGAGCTGGCGGATGCCCTCGAAAGCCCTCAAGCCTCAGAGCAGTTGCGCAAGCTTGCGGTGGATGACGACATGCGCGAGTTGCTAGCGCTCATCAGTCAACGAGAGCGATTTGCCAAGCGACATGACGGCGCTGACTCGATCTTCCAGTTCCTCAAGAGTCTCAATGACCTGGTTCGCTTGAGTGCTGCGCTGAATGTCGAATTCCCGTTTGCGGATTATGACGAAGTTCATGAGATGCCAGTGATCGAGGTAGAGTTCGCTCACTTGGGTGAGACCGGCCAGGCAGGTGGCCGTCTCACGTTGCTGGACACTCCCGGGCCTAACGAGTCGGGGCAGCAACATTTGCGCAAAATGCTGAGCGAACAGCTGAAGAAGGCTTCGGCGGTACTGGCCGTCCTCGATTTTACTCAGCTCAAATCGGACGCCGACGCACAGGTTCGTACAGAGCTGGCGGAGATCGCCAGTGTCGCAAGCGGGCGTCTGTTTGCCCTGGTCAACAAATTCGACCAGAAGGACCGCAACGGCGATAGCGAGGACAAGATCAAGAGCGTCGTTGCAGACGATCTGATGCAAGGCATGGTAAAGCATGCGGACGTTCACCCCGTGTCGTCCCGCTGGGGATACCTGGCCAACCGGGCCAAGCACGAAGTGTTCCTGCATAAGAAGCTACCCGATCCAGATAAACAGCCCTGGGTCGTCGATTTTGCCGAGGAAGCATTCGGTCGTCGCTGGCAAAACAGTATTGACGATATGGACGAAGTCTTGAAGGCGGCCAATGCGCTATGGAAGGACTCGCTTTTCACACGCCCGCTGACCGACGTCATTCAGACCGCACATGCACGAGCTGCGACTTTCGCGGTTGACTCTGCCGCGTCGAAGCTTATTCACACAGCCGAATCGGTAGAAAAATTCCTTGGGGTTCGTGAGACCGCACTGGCGAAAAGTGCCAAGGTGCTGCGCGAGCAGATTTCCTCATTGAAGGGGGACATCGATAAGATCGAGAACATTCGCTCACACACCGAGAAAGAAGCAAAAGAAACGTTGGCAGACATTCAGAAACGTACGCAGAAAGTCTTCAAACAGATCAAGACTGAGACCGAACGAGCGATTGACGCCTACTTTAAGGAAGGTAAAGCCATCGAACTCGAGCAGACCTCCAGTAAGCCCGAAAAACAGAGAGATACTGATTTGGCACCTCTCTCTGGCATGAGCGGAGCAGTGGCGAGCTTGGTCGCATCGTTTATGAGTAGCGTAAAGACCAAAGTTGATTCCCATCAGGAAATTAAATTCTTTGGGGGATTGAAAGCAAAAGCCGATGCAACTCAGGATTTCAACCCCAACGATCCAATTATAAAATTCGACGATGAGAAATCTGCGAAAGAACTCATTGCAAAAATTGACGGAGCCATAAAGAAAAAGATCGGCAGTGCAGAAAAAGTAATGTTAGATGTCATGGGTAAAATCCTTGATAGTTTTGAGAAGAACTTCAAGACCAAGGTAACCGGCCATGCCCAGAAAATTGTCGACGACCTAAACCATAGGCTGTCGTCTGACGGTTTCTCGATCGAATTGAAAATCCCAAATGCCAGATCGTTACGTATCGAGCTAAACGCCAGCGATGCATTGGCCGGCATGGTCAGCCAGAAGAGCAAGCAAGTCACCCGTTATCGTCGCGAGACAGGCGTCTGGGGCACTGTTTGCAAATGGTTCGACAGCAACGACTGGGGCTGGGAGTCCTACAGCACTACCGAGAAGTTCTACCAGGTCGACATTCGGCAAGTGAAAGAGTCAGTTTCGACTGCAATTGCCAAGGTCTTCGATGGCCTGAACGAAACGATAGCCAAATCCATTGAAGTCCCGCTGAACGATGCTGTGGACAAGTTCTTCAGCGCCTTCATCGATACCGTTGAGCAGATTCGTGGCGACCTGCTTCAGGGCATTCGAGACCAGGAGATAAGCCAGGCTGAGCAACTAGCGTTGAGCCAACGGCTGGCTGGCCTCAAGCGCAATGTGCCGGCCATTCTTGCCGACAGCCGCGACTTGAAAAAAGACACTGAAGCATTCGACATCCTTCCAGAAGGCGTTTGAGCATGAGCGAACAGCAGCCAATCACACAGCAATCCGAAATATGTCAGGTTCTGACGTGCCTGCCAGAAAAGTTTGTCGTGGACTTTGCCAACGGAATTGATGTTGCACGCGAGCGGCAGGCTTATCTCAAGGGGCGCACCGGCTTTGCTGCTCGTTTGTTCGATGGTTTTACCGGCCAAGGTGCCCGCCACCAAGCCGAAATCAATGCCAGCTTGACCGACGGTGTGGAAGGTGCGCTGAACTGGCTGAAAGATCTCAGCCAGTCGTTAGCCAGCAGTAATCTTGCCATTGCACGTGTCAACGATCGGGTCAATCACTTGAAACTGGATGTCGCCCGCATAGCGACCTATTCCATTGACACTCGCCGTCAGCTGGAAAACCTGGCTGACCGTTTGACCGAGCGCTGTGACAACCTGGACCAACAGGTTGCCCGCATTGATTTCGTGCAGCGAGTACAGCTACATCTGGACATGGTGTTCAACAAATGGGGGGCCGGACGATTCAACAGTTTCTCGCTTTCGGGTCGTTGCTATGCAGCTCTGGAAGAACTGCGTTGGGGCGCTTTTGGTGACTACTGTCGCCAGGCTACTGGGGATGATCGTCAGCGGTTGCTGGAGAATTTGTCCAACCGTGTCATCACTCACCTGGCCAACGACTGCAACGTGACGCGCAAAGAGCGTATCGCGACCCGTGAACGCTGGCTTGAGAAACCCGTGGGGCGGGACGTCTTGCCAGAGGCCAGCGAATCGTTGGCTTATCTGGGAGACGAACATGAGCCACAGAAGTCGCCTTTCGTATTCGCAGTATCGCAGGTGCCTGATGAGTTGCCGCTGCACCTTCCACGGCTCAACTCACCTGAGCGTATGAGCGAAGCGATGATCAGCGAGCTGTTCCTGGAGGTGGCTCATGTCTGAACATATGAAAGTAGGCTTGGTGCTCTCGGGCGGCGGAGCCAAAGGCGCGTACCAAGTGGGAGTCCTGAAGGCGCTGCGCGAAATGGGTACCCGAGTGGATGCCGTGTCCGGGGCGAGTATTGGCGCACTTAACGGGGCCATTCTGGCGTCGTCTCCCAGTTTTGAAACAGGTATTCAGCGTTTGGAAGAGTTGTGGGGCACGCTGGCTCAGCGCTCCCCGCTAGAGATGAACATTCCGGGTTATCTCAGCTTGCTGATCTCGGCCGGGATGAAATTCCACGGCGCCGGCACTGTCGATATTGTGGCTCGCTTGGCAAACCGTGCAGCTCAACGTTTCGGCTATTCGCTACCGAAAGGCTTCGACATTTTCGACACGGGTGTCTTGTGTGATAAACCGCTGCAAGCATTGATGGACCAGTACTTGGTCACTGATGATCTGGCCACCGGTTTGCCGCTCTACATCTCGGTTTACAAGAGCTTCGGCGGCTTGTATGACCTGCTCGCTGCTTTCCAAGCTGAATTTGGCTTTGCAGACACACCTGATTCCGAATTCTTGCATCTACAGTTACTGGCGCCTCAGATGCAAAAAGAGATTCTGCTCGCCTCTGCGGCCATCCCTTTGCTCTTCGCTCCGCGCCAGACCAATGGAACGCTCTACTCGGATGGCGGCCAAGGTGGCTGGCAATCCATGCAAGGCAACACACCTATCACGCCGCTACTGCAGGCCGGCTGCAATCTGGTGATTGTCACCCACTTGAGTGATGGCTCCCCATGGAGCCGCCAGGACTTCCCAGATGCCACCATCTTGGAAATTCGCCCTCAGGAAAGCCTGTCCCGAGCTTCGGGACCACTGGGTGGTAGCCGTGACTTGTTGGGCTTCGATAGCGACAAGATTCCGTCCTGGATCGAACAAGGCTACCGCGACACTCTGCATTGCGTAGGCCGAGTGATGAGTGCCGGAAAAGCCCGCCATGAGTTGCGACAGTCCGAGGCGCGTTTGGCGCAGAGTGAGAAAGGGAATGCGAGTGCAGACCAGGCACTGGCTGATGTGATGGCTCAGTTGAAGTAATGGGTGGGTTTACGATGAGCGTGGGTAAGCCAATAGATATCAAAGGTGATAATGACTTGTTGAGTTTGCTTCGACGAGCCGATCCTGATGAATTGGGAGTATTCGTCGACTACCTGACCGATAGTGAAAAGGGCCGTTTGTCATTATCCAATGATGTGTGTGCCACCCTGGTGGAAGCCAAGTCTGCACGCGTCTATCCAGAAGCGGTCATTCGCACGATGATTCGTGAGCTCCAACTCTTTGGCGGTAACAGTATCGTCAACCTCTTCCGCAGTGGAGGAGTGCAGTACAGCGAAATACTTTTCGATGTACTGGAGCATCTGAAGGGCTCGCGTGATGACGGAGACTCAGTCGCCGACATCGAAGTCAAGGTACTGAAAAAATTGTGGGGCCTCACATTGGAGGGTGTCCCACGGGAACAGAGGGCTGAACTACTGTGCAAATTTGCGTCGGTAAATGCTGCCAATGATCGCGGTTCCGATACTCTGAGCATGGCGCAATTGCTGTCCAACGCGATGGCGGCCAGTTCCTTCGGAATTGCCGGGGGTGCTGCAGCAGGCGTCGGATTTGCCTCCACACGCGCTGTCAGCACAATGCTAGGCCCAATCGGGCTCGCCTTGTCAGGCGTTTGGGGAACCTACAATCTGACTTCGGCCGCTTACCGGGTCACCGTGCCATGCGTTGTCCTGATTGCATACCTACGGCTAAGGCTCGACGCCTGAGGCCATTAATCTCAGATAGTGCATAAAAAAATATCCGCGCATTTGCGCGGATAATTGTGCTGGATACTGGCACGGGATGGAGAACACTGACTTCGTCTGGAGGATGAAATCTAGGCCTCTTCACCCTCATGAGATGCTTCCCGCTGAATTTGCGTGTATCCGATAAACTGCTTCAACGCCCAACGTGCTTGCGCAAACTTGATAAAGCGCTGCTCTTGTCGATCATTCAGCTCCTTATGAAGGTCATGGTAGAAATTGATCGTGCGCTTTCTTCCCTCGAAATCATCGATCAGCAACCGCGTATCAGTAGCCATTTTGCGGACTTGATGCAGTTCGGTAGGCGGCTCATCCCCCTGCCCTTCGCAGTAACGCGGCAATTTTTCTTCCAGATCATCATTGGCCCCCTGGATATTGAGGCGCAGCTCCAACAAGACAAAGTTACCCAGCCGACGACGCTGATACTTGTCTTGCTTACGGACATTCCCTCCTTCTCGGTTTCTATTTTCAGTGGCCCAGAGGTGTTCTACAGAGTAATAGTCGGAGGTCTTGCCCTCAGAAACCCCGAGCAAGATCTTGTCAATCTGGATCGTCTTTCGCGGCTGGAGCTTCGCTTCATAATTCATGAGGAAGTATCGCAAGCCGCTCCACTTGTAAAAATCATCAGGGCTTTCCGGATCAAGCGAGAATGATTTTTCGAAGCGGTGATCCGCCGCTAGCCAATAGGTAAAGCCAACGAGCCGGTACTCCAATGCATCTTCATCGGTTTCCAACCGAGTGCGCCCCACCTTTAACTCGTCAGGTGGGATCGAGGCCAGCAGCTTGCTGTGGTAAAACTGTGCGGCATACCAAAAAAGGTCGCCCTGCCCGGTGTCGTTGCGCGACGTCATATTACGCGCCATGTAGACCCTGAAATTGAGGATTTCAAGCAACCGAAGCAATTTGTGCAGGCGCACACCCGAACCTTTCAGTTTGATCACCATGGCCAGAAACAGCGGCATGATCGACGCGTGACGTGCCTGCGCTCGGATTTGATCAAGGAGTACAACGGTCTCAGGCTCCAGATCAGTGTGATCACGCCCGTACAGACGCTGATACCAGAGCGCGGCAGTTTTCATGAACTGGACAAACTCAGCTATTTTTCTGATAACCGGATCGCGCTGCGAATCACCAACCAGGCAACTGTCGAGGTTGACGCGTTTCTTGAGCTCTTCGTAGCCATTTTGGCTATCTGTCTTGTTCAGCTTGAAATGCACGACTAGGCAATAACGAAGGAAAGCACTTTCTTCGACTGCTGATGTTTTGCCAGCGATATTCAGGGCCCTCAGTATTTCCGACCAATCCTCGTCGATGCTATCCCGGAGCGAAGCTGCAGAAAGTTTGACGCAGCAGTAGATCAAATAGTTTTTAACCTTCTCCAGCTCACTAAGCGATTTGCCCCTGTTATTGATGACCTCAAACATGATCCCTGTTTCGGCATCTTCCTCAGGCGCAAACACCAGAAACCCAAGCCGGCGCTCAAGAACTGACCGTATGCGTTGCGGCTCAATGCCTTGAGCGCTTTTATCTTCCAACCATTTTCTAATCGTGTCTTTGGCGATTAGCAAACGCTTATGCGCCACCAGTTTAACCGGGCTGTTGTCAACGCTGCCCTCCCCCATCACCACACGTTCGAAGAATAATCGCGTGTCGGAGTTCAACCGCAGAACAGCACGCTCGTTACCCAATTCGCCGCGGCGTAAATACAACGCCGAAAATGCAGCGCGATCTTCGACCGGTAGAAAATTACCAAGCTGGGATAAGAAAATAGCAAGTGTGGTTAACCGCTGCTGACCATCCACGACGCTTAAAGCGTTGCCCGTTGCATGTGTCGGTCGACTGAGAACAAGCGTGCCGGTGTAATGACGCAATGTGGCACCATCCAGCATCAGATGATCGATATCCTTGAGCAGATCGTCGACCTGCTTTTTGTCCCAGGCGTATCCGCGCTGATAATCTGGGATGGTGAAAAACCGGTCCGTAAAAATACCCGGCAGCGTTAGCAGCTGAGCGCCAAATCCTTGGGTGGTCATTGCAGAGTTTCGCTCCGTGAATGGCGTGGGCATGCGCAGTCTTCCAGCTAGTGAGTCGCGCACATTCGAATTACGGCGGATACTAGCACTTTGCCAGAACGCATGACATGCGCCATCAAAGACAAGGCTCAGGCCGTTGTTAGCTGATTGGTCACACCGCGGATTTGGTGCAGACCTCCAGCGGGGTTAACGGACGAGATAACAAGACTCCGACAAGAGCGGCAAATACCAGCGCGGCAATACCTGCGGTTAGTAATACAGCTGCAAAACCGCCAAGAAACGCCTGCCGAGCTAGGGGAGCCACAGTTTCCCGTAAGCCGGGCTCCAGTAAAGCCAACGCCGACTGCAAATCACCTGCGGCAACCCGCGAGGCCATTGCGGCAACCGGCTCCAAAATCCCAGGCGCCATGGAAGCCACGGCCTCACGCAGCAACTGCCCACTGCGTGCAGCCAACACACCCCCGAGCACACCAATCGCCAACACAATCCCCCCAAACCGCGTAGTCGTACTCAACCCAGAAGCCATCCCGGTACGCTCCCGCGGCACACAAGCCATGATGTTCTTCTGCGTATCTCCATTGAGCAGCCCAGCCCCCGCGCCCAACACCAGGCTGGCCAGGGCAAACGCCACATACCCGCCAATCCCGACAGCCCAGGCGCACAGCAGATTCCCCACCCCCACCAGCACCAGCCCCAGGGCAAACACCTGCGCCGGGCTCAAACGCACAGCCAACCGCATCCCCCACCGCGGCGTCAGTAACATCGCCACGGCAAACGGCAACATCCCCGCCCCGGCCGCCAGCGCCGACAGTTGCAGCCCGTTCTGCAGATACAACGGCAACAACGTCATCATCACTTGCGCACAAGCGGCGTAGGCGAACATCCCCAGCAAGGCCCCAATGAAGCGCCCGCTGCGCATGAGCTGCAGGTCGATCATCGGCCGTTCCTGGCTGCGTTCGACCATGATGAACAGGCCGAACAGGAACGCGCTGATCAGCAAACGACCTAGCGTATCGACGCTGGTCCAGCCAACCTGGTTGGCCTCGATCATCGCCCAGATCAAACAGCCCAGGCTGCCAGCGAAGGTCAGGCTGCCCATCGGGTCGAGCCGGGCGGCATCGCTGTCGCGGGACTCTTCGATACTGCGCAGCACCATCAGCGCCAGCACCGCCACCAGCGGCAGGTTGATGTAGAAGATCCAGCGCCAGCCGAGGGTGCTGGCGATCACGCCGCCGAGCAGTGGCGCGAAGGTGATGGTCGCGCCCATGCAGGCGCCCCAGAATGCCCAGGCGCGCATGCGTTCCTGGGGTTCGTGGAAGCGGTGGCCGATGGCGGCCAAGGCTGAGGTCAGCAGCATTGCCGCGCCCACGCCTTTGGCCGCGCGGGCCAGGTCGAGGAACAGCAAGGTGGGGGCAGCGCCGCAGGCCAGTGAGGCAATGGCGAACACGGCCAGGCCGATCAGCAGCATACGCTGACGGCCGAAGCGGTCGGCCAGGCTGCCGGCGGGCAGCAGGCAGGCGGCAAAGGCCAGCAGGTAGGCGCTGACCACCCATTCGATATCGGCGAACGAGCCGGACAGGTCGCGGGCGATGCTGGGCAGGCTGACGGCGACGATGTTGGTGTCGAGGATGATCAGGGCGCAGACCAGGGAGGCGGTGAGCAGGGTGAAGCGTGCTGAGGGCATGGATGGCTCCGGTGAGTGAGCTGGTTGGCTGGTCTGTGGGATCGCCGGGGCTGCATTGCAGCCCTTTCCGACCGGTCCGGCGCCCCCGGCAACGCCGCTCCTGCAAGGGAACGCATAGCTTGTGGGCGCTGGCTTGCCGGCGATAGGCCGCGCAGCGGTACCCTGCCTGTTGGACTCACCTTAATGCCAGCAGCCCCGAAGCTTGTTAGCCTCAAGGGACCGCGTCATTAGCTTGCAGGTAACACCGCATGGAAATCCGTCACTTCCGCTACTTCCTCTGCGTCGCCCGCCACGGTCACTTCACCCGTGCCGCCGAGCAGCTGGGCATCGCCCCGCCCACGCTCAGCCGGCAGATCCAGGACATGGAGCGCGAGCTGGGCGTGCGGCTGTTCGAACGCAATCAGCGCGAAGTGAACCTCACCGCCGCCGGGCAGGCGTTGCTGATCGAAGCCGAGCAGGCAGTGCGCCAGTTCGATGCCGCGCAGTTGGGCGCGCAGCGTGCCGGGCGCGGGGAAAGCGGGCGCATCGAGCTGGGCTACGTGGCGTCGGCGGCATACTCGGGCATGCTGCAGCGGCAGGTGATCAGCTTCAGCGATGCACACCCCGGTGTGCGCCTGAACATCCGTGAACTGCCCATGGTCGAGTTGCCGGGCATGGTGCGTGATGGCCTGCTCGACCTGGCCTATGTGCGCTCGCCGATGGAGTTGCCAGAAGAACTCGAAGCCATCGCCCTGCATCAGGAAGGCTTCGTGCTCGCCCTGCCCGCCAGCTCACGGATCAACGAACTGGCGCAGATTCCGGCCGCGCGCCTGGCCAACGAGACCTTCATCCTGCCGGAGCAGATTTCCGGCACGCTGGAGGCGGCGGCGCAGGGTGGTTTCGTCCCGCAGCTCGGGCCACAACCGGGCAGCCTGGTGGCGGTGATTACCTTGGTGTCGCTGGGGCAAGGGATCGCAGTCGTGCCGGAGTCGGTGGTGCAGCGCATCAGCCTGCCGCAAGTGAACTACCGGCGGATTGCCGATTGCCAGCCCAGCTCGTGGTTGAGCCTGGTTTACCGGCGCTTCGAGAAAGCGCCGGCGGTGAACAGGTACATCGAGATGGTGGGCGATTAGTGGCCGAACAATTTGTCTCACGACTGGTGAGACTTTTATCTGCTGCATGGTGTTCGCCGTGATGTTTTCAGCGCCTGCCAGATCGAGCGCCGCCCGCGCGGCGCATCGCGGATAAATCCGCTCCTACATCTGTTGCAACGTGCCGAACCTGTAACGCCATGGTTGTCAGCCCTGGCACATGACTTGAGTCCTACAGGGCGGTTGACAACCATGGCCTCACAGGCATGGCCACGTTGCAACAGATGTAGGAGCGGATTTATCCGCGATGCGCCGCGGGGCGGCGCTCGATCTACCAGGCGCTGAAACCATCACGTCGAAAAACAAAAAAACAAGGGCACCCATCCACGGGTGCCCTCGCCCTTGTTGCAAGGTGAACTCAATCACCCTATCGACCGCGCCCCCACCGTTTGCGCATGGCCCCGCGAGGTCACGATCCCCAGGAAGGAAATCACGATCGCCAGGCCCAAGGTCGAACTCACTTCCGCCCGGTGCTCAGGCGTGTACATCATCACCGCCAGTGCACCGGCGATGAAGATGATCACCGCCCAGGTCAGGTACGGGAACAGCCACATGCGGAACTTCAGCTCGGTGTTCTCGCGCTCCAGGCGGCGGCGCATGCGCAGCTGCGAGATGGCGATGACCATGTACACCAGCAGCGCGATGGCACCGGAGCTGGCCAGCAGGAACTCGAACACGCCCTTGGGTGCGAAGTAGTTGAGGATGGCGATGGCGGCGCCGATCAGGGTGCTACCGAACACCGCGGCGCGTGGCACGCCGACCTTGGAGGTCTTGTTGAGGAACGCCGGTGCGTCGCCGCGTTTGGCCAGCGAATACATCATCCGCGAAGCGATGTAGATCGACGAGTTCATGCAGCTGGTCACTGCCACCAGCACCACCAGGTCGACCATGAAGGCGGCGTTGGGGATGTTCATGATTTCCAGTGCGCGCTGGTACGAGCCCACCACCGCCAGCTGCGGGTCGTTCCACGGCACCACCGAGATGATCACGAAGATCGACAGGATGTAGAAAGTGCTGATCCGCCAGATCACCGAGCGGGTGGCCTTGGCGATGTTGCGCGAAGGGTCGCTGGATTCGGAGGCGGCGATGGTCACGGCCTCGGTGCCGATGAAGCTGAACATCACGGTGATGAACGCACCGATGACTGCAGACCAGCCCTTGGGCGCAAAGCCGCCATGCTCGGCGATCAAACCGTTCAAGCCACTGACCTCACGGTTCGGCAGCCAGCCCATCAGCGCTGCAAAGCCCAGGCCGATAAAGCCGAGAATCGCCGTGACCTTGAGGATGGCGAACCAGAACTCGAACTCGCCGTACTTGGCCACGCTGAACAGGTTGGTGCCCGCCAGCAACAGCACCGAGGCGAGGGCAAAGATCCAGCTGGGGATATCGGGGAACCAGGCGTTGAGCACATGCCCCGCCGCCAGTGCCTCGATGGGAATCACCAGCACCCAGAACCACCAGTACAACCAGCCGATGGTATAGCCGGCCCAGCGGCCGATGGCCTGGTCAGCATAGGTGGAGAACGATCCAGTGTCCGGATGCGCCACGGCCATTTCGCCGAGCATGCGCATGACCAGCACCACCAAGGTCCCGGCCACGAAGTACGAAATAATGGTGGCTGGCCCGGCCGCCGCGATGGCGTGCCCTGAGCCTACGAAAAGTCCTGCGCCGATGATGCCGGCGATGGACAGCATCGTTACATGACGTGGCTTGAAACCTTGTGCAAGGTTGCCATCAGATCCCACGGTGTTCATTGATGTTGTTCTCTTTTTGCTGACACAAGGAAGGACGGGCAGGCGTAGGCGAAAATATCTCCTTTCAAATCAATAAGTCGACATGTTGCTGGCGGTCTGTTGTTGATCTTTGGCACGCGTCACAGAGCAAGATGCCGGTGTGGTTCGGGCTTCATTTAAGCCCCGCGAGGCTGTGGGAAATTACACGAGAACGCCTCGGAACTGTTCGATCACGACAGCGCATTTCCAGAAACGCCAGATGTCGCGAATGGCATATCCGATTACGCCAGCGGGGCATTTGAAGCTTTTGTTTTTCATCTGGATGTGTGTCGCCAGGCCCGGCCTCTTCGCGGGCAAGTCGGGGCGCCGAACCGCCGCTCCCACAGGATCACCACCGTGACACAAACAAAAAAGCCCCGGTCTCCCGGGGCCTCTGTTGCTCAGGCGTCTGCCTACGCCTGCCCAGTGCGCTCGAAGCGCGTGGCCAGCAACAGGTAAGCGAAGATTCCCAGCACGCCATGGGCGGCCACGAACCAGAGTGCGTTGTGGAACGAGCCGGTGCTGGCGACCACGTAACCGATCACCAACGGGGTGACGATGCCGGCGATGTTGCCGATACCGTTGAACACGCCGCCGCAAAGGCCGACCATCTTTTTCGGTGCCACATCCGACAGCACCGCCCAGCCCACCGCCGCCAGGCCTTTGCCGAAGAAGGCCAGGGTCATCAGGGCGATCACCGCCGCGTTGCCATCCACATAGTTGGCCAGCACCAGGCTGGTGGACAGTGCCATGCCGATCACGAATGGCGTCTTGCGTGCCTTGGACGGGTGCACGCCGCGGCGGATCAGGCAGTCCGAAACGAAGCCACCGAGAATGCCGCCGGTGAAGCCACAGATGGCCGGCAGCGCGGCGACCCAGCCGGCTTCCATGATGGTCATGCCACGGCCCTTGATCAGGTAGATCGGGAACCAGGTGATGAAAAAGTAGGTGAGCGCGGTGATGCAGTACTGGCCCAGGTACACCGCCCACAGGTTGCGGCTGGTGAACAGCTGGGCGATCTCGGCGCGGGTCGGTTTGCTCTTGGCCGTCTTGCGTTCCTGCTCCAGGTCGACCAGGGCACCGCCTTCGCGCATGTAGTCGAGCTCTTCGCGGCTCAGCCCCGGTGCGCTGTGCGGTTCGTGATAAAGACGGAACCACACTACGCTCAGCACCAACCCCAGCACGCCCATCCAGATGAACACCTGCTCCCAGCTCAAGGTGTGGGTCATCCACGCCATCAGCGGGGCAAACACCACCACCGCCATGTACTGCGCCGAGTTGAACAAGGCTGACGCCGTGCCGCGTTCACGGGTGGGGAACCAGCAGCTGACGATACGCGAGTTGGCCGGGAATGCCGGTGACTCCACCAGGCCGAGCATGAAGCGCATGGAGAACAGCGCCACCGCCGCCGACACCCCGGCCAGGCCCAGCCAGCCAACCGTGCCCTGCAGCAGGGTGAACAGTGACCAGAGGATCAGGCTGATGCCATAGACCCGGCGCGCACCGAACCGGTCGAGCAGCCAGCCACCGGGGACCTGGCCCAGGGCGTAGGCCCAAGCGAAGGCCGAGAAGATCATGCCCAGCATCACCGGGTCGAGGCCCAGGTCTTTCAGTACCTCGGTGCCGGTGATCGACAAGGTGGCGCGGTCGGCGTAGTTGATGACGGTGATGACGAAGATCAGCGCCAGGACCAGGAAGCGATGGCGGCCGACCCCGGCCACGGCCTGCGGTGCGGCGACGGCGGATTTGCTGTTCATGTGGACCCTCTTGCTTCTCGGTGGAAGCGATTGTTTTTGTACAGAGAAGGTGTGGCCCTTTGGGGCCTTGTGTTGCCTGTGCAGGCCTCTTCGCGGGTGAACCCGCTCCCACAAGGTCATCCACAGTTTTCAGCACCTGTGGAGAACCCTGTGGGAGCGGCTTTAGCCGCGAAAGGGCCCTAAAGGTCGATCACCCGATTCGGCGGCACCTCGCCCCTGAAACAGGCTTCAAGGTTGTTCAACACCATGCGCCCCATCTCCAACCGGGTCTGCAGCGTGGCGCTACCTCGATGCGGCTGCAGGCTGACCTGGTTCAGATCACGCAACGCCGGCGGCACATACGGCTCGTCGACAAACACATCCAGCCCGGCCCCGGCGATGTGCTGTTCCCGCAACGCCTCGACCAGCGCGTCCTCGTCAACCAACTTGCCGCGCGCCACATTGACCAGGTACCCCTCCGGCCCCAGTGCATCAAGCACCTCGGCCGTCACCAGCACCTGGCCGCCATCGGCAGAAGCCGCCACCACCAGTACATCCACCGAGCGCGCCAGCTCGACCAGATTGGCCTCGTAGCGATAACCCGTTTCTGGCTGCTCGCGCCGCCCGTTGTAGGCAATGCGCATGTCGAATGCAGCGGCACGCCGGGCGATGGCCTTGCCCACCTCGCCAAGCCCGACGATACCCAGTTCAATGCCGCTGACCTTGCGCGCCAGTGGCAGGTTGACCGTGCCCCACAAACCGTCGCGCACCAGCCGCTCACCCTCGCCCAGGCGGCGCAGGGTACTGATGATCAGGCCCATCGCCAGGTCAGCCACATCCGCGGTGAGCACACCCGGTGTGGTGGTGACATGGATACCGCGGCTGGCCGCGTGGCGCAGGTCCACGGCGTCGGTGCCGATACCGCTGATGGCGATGATCTCAAGGCTGGGCAACTGGTCCATCAGCGCGTTCGACAAGCCCTTGGCACCGCCGGTGACTACAGCGCGAATGCGCGGGCCAACCTCGGCGAGCAGCTGTTGCGGGTGGTCATGCTGATACAGCCGATGCACCTGGTAGGCACTGACCAGCTGGGCATCGATGGCCTCGGGGACGGGCTGGGTCAGCAGCACGTCGATGGCGTTGTTGTTCATCCTGGGCATCCGGCAGTTCGAAGACATGACTCGATGCTAGGCCCGCATTTGATACAGGTCTAATATAGATAGTGGATCGAATAATTCAGGAATTGAATCATGGAGCTGCATCAGTTGCGCTGCTTCGTCGCGGTCGCCGAAGAGCTGCATTTCGGCCGCGCCGCCACCCGCCTGCACATGACACAGCCGCCGCTGAGCCGTCAGATACAGCTGCTGGAACACGCCCTTGGGGTACTGTTGCTGGAGCGCAACAACCGTCAGGCACGCCTGACCCTGGCCGGGCAAAGCTTTCTTGAAGATGCCCGGCGTATCCTGCAAGTCGCCGAATCGGCCAGCCAGTCGGCGCGGCGTATCGCCCATGGCGAAGCGGGCCGCCTGACCCTGGGTTTCACCGCTGTCGGCGCCTACAGCATGATCCCGCGTTTGCTGGTGCATGCCGGGCAGACCCTGCCGGACATCGAACTGGTGCTCAGCGAACGCGTGTCCTCCACCCAGGTGCATGACCTGGAGGCCGGCCTGATCGATGTTGGCCTGGTGCGCCAGGTGCTGCCCAGTGCGCGCGTGGAATACCTGCCGGTCCACCGCGAAGCGTTCGTCGCCGCCCTGCCCGCCGGGCATGCGCTGGCGGCGCGCGAGCGGCTCAGGCCCAGCGATTTCGATGGGCAGCCGTTCGTGATGTACAGCGCTAACGAAGGGCGCTATTTCCATGACCGCATTGCCAATCTGTTTGCCCGGCATGGGGTGCAGCCGCGGTATCTGCATCAGCTGGGGCAGACGCATTCGATCCTGGGCCTGGTCAATGTCGGGCTGGGTTGCGCGGTGGTGCCGGCTTCGGCGCAGGCATTGCGCCTGGAGCAGGTGGTGTTCAAGCCGTTGGTGGGGATCGAGCAGCAGGCGGAGATCTTTCTGGCGTTCTGCCGGGATAACCCGAACCCGGTGCTCGGGGGTTTTGTGGAGATGGCGCGGGCATTCTTCGAGCCTGAATGACCCGAGCTGCACTGCTTTTTGTAGGAGCGGCCTTGCGTCACGAAAGGGCTGCGAAGCAGCCCCAGCAATTCATGCATCTGCGCTGACATCCTGAGGCTGCTTTGCAGCCCTTTCGCGACACGAGGCCGCTCCTACAAGTGCTGACAAGCTATGCCTTAACGCACCAGGCAAGGCCGCTTGTTATCGAAGCTCCAGCCCGGAATCAGGAACTGCATCGCCACGCTGTCATCCCGCGCCCCCAGCCCCATGTTGCGGTAGCATTCATGGGCCTTGGCCAGCTGGTCTTCATCCAGTTCCACCCCCAGCCCCGGCCGCGCCGGCACCCGCACATGGCCATCGACGATGCGCAGCGGCTCACGGGTCAAGCGCTGGCCGTCCTGCCAGATCCAGTGGGTATCGATGGCCGTGATTTCACCCGGCGCCGCCGCCGCCACCTGGGTGAACATCGCCAGCGAAATGTCGAAGTGGTTGTTCGAATGCGAGCCCCAGGTCAGGCCCCAGTCGTTGCACATCTGCGCCACCCGCACCGAACCCTGCAAGGTCCAGAAGTGCGGGTCGGCCAAGGGGATGTCCACCGACTGCAGCTGGATCGCATGGCCCATCTGCCGCCAGTCGGTGGCGATCATGTTGGTGGCCGTCGGCAAGCCGGTGGCTCGGCGGAACTCGGCCATCACTTCACGCCCCGAGTAGCCGTTCTCGGCACCGCACGGGTCTTCGGCATAAGCCAGCACAGCGTGCTTGTCGCGGCACAGGGCGATGGCCTCCTTCAGCGACCAGGCGCCGTTCGGGTCGAGGGTAATGCGCGCTTCGGGGAAGCGCTCGGCCAGGGCCGTCACTGCTTCCATTTCCTCCTCGCCACGCAGCACGCCGCCCTTGAGCTTGAAGTCGCTGAAGCCATAGCGCTGCTTGGCGGCTTCGGCCAGGCGCACGACGGCTTCCGGGGTCAGGGCCTTTTCGTGGCGCAGGCGGAACCACTCATCATCGGCATCGGCTTCGTTGCGGTAGGCCAGGTCGGTCTGCTGGCGGTCACCAATGTAGAACAGGTAACCCAGCATCTTCACCGCCTCACGCTGCTGGCCCTCGCCCAGCAGTGCCGCCATCGGCACGTTGAGGTGTTGGCCGAGCAGGTCGAGCAGCGCCGCCTCGATAGCCGTCACCGCATGCACGGTGATGCGCAGGTCGAAAGTCTGCAGGCCGCGGCCGGCGGAGTCGCGGTTGGCGAAAGTCTGGCGCATGGCATTGAGCACGCGCTGGTAATGGCCAATCGGTTGGCCGACCACCAGGCTGCGGGCGTCTTCCAGGGTCTGGCGGATCTTCTCGCCACCGGGCACTTCGCCAAGGCCCGTGTTACCGGCACTGTCGCGCAGCACCACGACGTTGCGAGTGAAGTACGGGCCGTGGGCGCCACTGAGGTTGAGCAGCATGCTGTCGTGGCCTGCCACTGGGATCACGCGCAGCTCGGTGACAACCGGGGTGCTGGTGTGAACGGCGGGATTGGTCTGCATATTCATGGTTGTTGTCTCGCAGTCATCAGTGGGTCTGGCCCAGGGCCGAAGGGGCCTTGAGGTCGTCAGAAGGAGCGCCCTTCGGGCGAATGCGTACGAAGAAGATGGCGATGGCCGCCAGCACCGAGGTCACGGCCAGGCCATACAGCCCGCCCTGGATCGACCCGGTCTGCTGCTCGAGCAGGCCGAATGTAGTGGGGGCGACGAAGCCGCCGAGGTTGCCGACCGAGTTGATCAAGGCGATCACTGCCGCCGCGATGCGGGCGTCCAGGTAGCCCTGCGGGATCGGCCAGAACAGCGACGAGGCCGACTTGAAGCCGATGGCGGCGAAGCACACCGCGACAAAGGCGAACACCGGGCCGCCGGTGGTGGACATGAACATGCCGATGGCAGCGACCACCAGGGCGCCGGCCACCCAGGCCTGCTGGAACTTCCAGCGCGTGGAACCGGCGGCGAAGGCATACATGGCAATGATCGAGATCAGCCATGGGATCGAGTTGAAGAAGCCGACCTGCAGGTCGCTGAGATCGCCCATACGCTTGATGATGCTCGGCAGCCAGAAGGTGGCAGCGTAGATGGTCAGCTGGATGCAGAAGTAGATGAGGCAGAACAGCACGATCTGGCGGTCCTTGAGCAGGCTCCAGGTCGAAGGCTTCACCGCGCCGACGGCTTCGCGCTCACGCTGCTCACGGTCGATGGTGGCGACCAGCGCGTCCTGCTCGGCCTGGCTCAGCCACTTGGCATCCTGCGGTTTGGAGTCGAGCCAGAAGAACACGAAGAAGCACAGGGTCACCGAGGCCATGCCTTCGATGAACAGCATCCACTGCCAGCCATGCAGGCCCAGGCCCTGGATCTGCATCAGTGCGCCGGCCAGCGGCCCGGAAATCAACGACGCCAGGGCGGACCCGCTGAGGAAAATGGCAATCGCCTTGCCGCGTTCGGCGGCCGGCAGCCAGCGGGTGAAGTAATAGATCACGCCGGGGAAGAAACCCGCCTCGGCAACACCCAGCAGAAAGCGCAGCACGTAGAACTGGGTTTCGTTCTGCACGAAAGCCATGGCGGTCGCCACCAGGCCCCAGGTGAACATGATGCGGGTCAGCCACAACCGCGCGCCGACCTTTTGCAACAGCATGTTCGAGGGCACTTCGAACAGCGCATAGCCGATGAAGAACAGCCCGGCGCCGAAACCAAAGGCGGCGGCACTGATGCCCAGGTCGCTTTCCAGGTGCGGGCGGACGAAGCCGATGTTGACGCGGTCGAGGTAGTTGACGATGAACATGATGACGAACAGCGGCAGTACGTGGCGCTTGACCTTGGCCACGGCACTGGCCAACGCGTCGCCTTCATGCCGGGCAGACGGAGCGAGGGTGTCGTTCACTTGTGGATCTCCCACTAATTGTTTTTGTGCGGGTCGAAGTTGTCTGACATGACAGTGGCACGGAGCATATGCGCAGCGAGGTTGTACGACAAGACGGTAAATGTCGCTTAAACAGCAAAATACAAGCTGATAGATGGCAATATTGTGTCGATCATGATGAAAACGCTTTTAACAGCCCTGTACCGTGCAAAGAAAAAACAGGCAAAAAAAATTTTTGGTGATTAACTTGTCGTACAAGCAGCCTTGACCCGGAAACCTCATGAATACTTCCCCAGCCAAACGCAGCCACAGCCGCGCCCACGACCTGGTGTCGAGCCTGACTCAGCAGATTCTGCTGGGCACCTTCAAGCCGGGGGACAAGCTGCCGTCAGAGAACACCCTGGTGCGCGAGCATGGCGTCAGCCGCACCGTGGTCCGCGAAGCGCTGTCAAAGTTGCAGGCCTCAGGCCTGGTGGAGCCGCGCCATGGCATCGGCACGTTCGTGATGGAACGCCAGGGCCAGGCGGGTTTGCGCGTGGGGGCAGAGAACGCCGCAAGCGTGCGTGACCTGCTTGAGCTGCGCATCGGCCTGGAAGGCCAGGCGGCCGCCCTCGCCGCCGTGCGCCGCAGTGACGAGCACCTGGCACGCATGCGCAAGGCGCTGGATGACTATCAAGACCTGGCGGCAGCCGGGGACAGCTGCATCGAGGCGGACCGGCGCTTTCACCTGTTGATCGCCGAGGCCACCGGCAACCTGTATTTCAGCGAGATGATGGCGCAGCTGGGCAATGGCCTGATCCCGCGTAACCGCATGGCCCTGGCCGAACGCGCCGGGGCCAGGCTGGCGCGGCATGCGTACCTGGCCAACCTCGAGCACGAGGCGGTCCTCAATGCCATCCGCCGGCAGGACCCGGATGCGGCTCGGGCAGCAATCTGCCTGCACCTGTCCAACAGCCGGGATCGATTGTTGCCGGACTGATAACTGACAGGTATTGCGCTTTCCCTTGTGGGAGCGGGTTACCAGGTCAGGCAGATCTTGCCGAAATGCCGGTTGCTCTCCTGATAGCGGAACGCATCGACGATCTGCTCCAACTCGAAATGCTTGTCCACCACAGGCCGCAAGCCATTGGCATCGATCGCCCGCACCATCGCCTGCTGCTGCGCACGGCTGCCCACCAGCACGCCTTGCAGGCGGACCTGCCGCACCAGTGCCTGCACCAGCGGCAGCTGCCCGGCCACGCCGGTGAGGATACCAATCAGCGAAACATGCCCGCCGATACGCGCGGCGATCATCGACTGCTCCAGGGTCGCCGGGCCACCCACTTCGATCACATGATCGACGCCGCGATTGCCGGTAAGCTCACGCGCCTTGTCGCCCCAGGCCGGGGTGCTCTTGTAGTTGATCAGGTGGTCGGCGCCGAGCGCTTTCAGGCGTTCGAGCTTGGCGTCGCTGGACGACGTGGCAATGACCGTCGCCCCCGCCAACTTGGCGAACTGCAGGGCGAAGATCGACACGCCGCCGGTGCCCTGCACCAGCACCGTGTCGCCGGGCTTGAGGTGGTCATCACTCATCAACGCACGCCAGGCGGTGAGGCCCGCCGTGGTCAGGGTGGCTGCCTCGGCGTGGCTGAAGCCTTGGGGCGCCAGGGTGAAGGAGGTAGCCGGCGCGGTTACCTGTTCGCGGGCGTAGCCATCGATGCCGTCGCCAGGCACCTGGGCAAAGCCTTCGACATTGGCCTGACCGTCGAGCCAGTCGGGGAAGAAGGTGCTGACAACGTTATCGCCTACCTTGAACTCGCTGACGCCTGCACCGACCGCGACCACTTCACCGGCACCGTCGGCCATGGGGATACGCCGCTCGGTCGGGCCCCACATGCCGCTGACCACGGCGAAGTCATGATAATTGAGGGAGCTGGCGTGCAGGCGCACAGTGATTTCACCGGCCTTGGGTGCGAGGGCTTCACGGGTGCCGACTTCGACCTTGTCGTAGCCGCCGCCGGGTTGCACATAGATGGCCTTGCTGGTCATGACTGGGCTCCATTCAGAGAAAGACTGGGGTTCAGCATAGCCAGTGTCGGCCCTTTCGCGGGTAAACCCGCTCCCACAGGTATCGCACAGCAATCAGGCCTGCAGCGCTCCTGTGGGAGCGGGTCTACCCGCGAACAGGCCCCCACAGGCGACACATGAGTCAGCCCAAAAGCACCCGCAATGCCCGGCAATCGGCAGCATGCCAATCCACCAGCTCAGGCCACGGGTTGTCCGGCAAATTCACCAGCACCGTGCGCGCGCCAGCGGCCCGCCCACAGTCCAGGTCAAAGCGGTAGTCCCCGACCATCACCAGCTCGCTGGGCGCCACGCCCCAGGCACTGGCAATCTTCAACAGCCCATCCGGGCTGGGCTTGGGCTCAGCCTCATCGCGCCCGAGAATATGCTCGACCTGGAAACAGTCGGCCAGGCCGATGGCCTCCAGCGTCACATGCGCCAGCTCCCGCGCATTGCGGGTCAGGATGCCCAGGCGGCAACCGCGCCCGGCCAGCTCACGCACCAGCTCCACCGCCCCGGTGGCCGCTGTCGAGGCTATTGCCAGGTCGCGCTCGTGCTCCAGCAGCCAGGCATGTTTGGCTGCCGATTCCGCTGCCGGCAGCGCTGCCAGGTGGGTAAGAATGTCGTGCTCGGCCGGGATGTCCAGCGCCACACGGATGGCAGCGAAATCGTGCACCGCTACAGTCAGGGTGCCGTCCATGTCGAACACCCAGTTGCGGACTTGGCCCAGGCTCATGCCCAGTCCTTGCGGTGGCGAATCAGCCCTTCCTGGGTCGACGACGCCACCAACTGGCCGGCGCGGTTGAAGATGCTGCCGCGGCAGAAACCACGGGCATTGCCGGCCCACGGGCTGTCGGTGGCATACAGCAGCCACTCATCCGCACGCAGGTTGCGGTGGAACCACAGCGAGTGGTCGAGGCTGGCGATCTGCATGTCACGCTGCCACACCGACTTGCCATGGGGCAGCAGCGACGTGGTCAGCAGGCCGAAGTCGGAGGCGTAGGCCAGCAGGTACTTGTGCAGTGCAGGTACGTCAGGGAGTGTACCGTCGGCGCGGAACCAGGCGTACTTCACCGGGTCGCCGGGCTGGGGGTTGAACGGGTCGCGCTCGGTCACCGGGCGAATCTCGATCGGCTTGGCGCACAGCACCTTGTCGCGGATGCGTTCGGGCAGCTTGTCAGCATGGGCGCTGGCCAGCTCGACTTCGGTGGGGAGGTTTTCCGGGCCGACCACGTCGGGCATCTGCACCTGGTGCTCGAAGCCTTCCTCGTCGTACTGGAACGATGCGCTGCAGGTGAAGATCGGCTGGCCCTTCTGGATCGCCGTCACCCGCCGGGTACTGAAGCTGCCGCCGTCGCGCACGCGGTCGACCGAGTACACCACCGGCAAACTGGCATCGCCCGGGCGCAGGAAGTAACCGTGCAGCGAATGCACGTGGCGCGCATCTTCGACCGTCTGGCTGGCGGCCGACAGCGACTGGCCCAGCACCTGGCCACCGTACAACTGGCGGAAGCCCAGGTCCTGGCTGCGGCCACGGAACAGGTTCTCCTCGATTGATTCGAGGCTCAACAGGTCGACCAGGTCGTCCAACACATGACTCATCGGGGGTTCTCCTAGCAAGGCATCACAGCTCTACGGCGCTCTCAGGTGGGAAATGATACAGGGTTTGCCATTGACGCCGTGCATGGCGGCTCATTCAGTGCGCAGGGTCTGTTCCCAATGTGCGCGGTCGATGCGGTACAGCACATGGGGGCGCAACGGGTGGCCGATGGGCAGGCGGGGGTGGTCGAAGCTGCCATTGACGTCCTGGACCATGCCAATGGCCTGCATGACTTTCTGCGACGGCAAGTTGCTCTCACTAGTGAACGACACCACCTCCTCCACGCGCAATTGGGCGAAAGCACAACGCAGGCAGGTCCACGCCGCCTCGCTCGCAAACCCCAGGCCCCAGTGGCGCCGCGCCAGGCGCCAGCCGATCTCTACGGCGGGGGCGAACGGCGCGTCGAAATTGACATTGAGCAGCCCCGTCATGCCGATGAACGCCCCGCTGTCCTTGCGCTCCAGAGCCCACAGGCCAAAACCGTACTCATTGAAGTGCCCACGGATCCTGCCAATCAGCGCCGCGGCCTCCAGCCGTGTCATCGGCGCCGGGAAATAGCGCATCACCTGCGGGTCGGCACACATCGCGGCGAACTCGCGCAGGTCGTCATCGTGCCATTGGCGCAGCACCAGGCGTGCGCTTTCCAGGTGAAGGATGGGGGTCATGGGGCGAGCTCCGGTTGTGCGGTGGGGCATTTAACAGCGTAGGCGCGGCCAGGTTTTTCACGCAACCGGCAGCGCCCAGAATGCAATTTTCACAACCCCTTCACCGGCCCCCGACAGACGGCTGCGCACACTGCCCCAATCCACCGCCGCGCCATTGGAGTGACGCATGCAACCTGGCAACACCTTGGGCCATCCCGCCATTCACGCCCGTCGCAAGCGACGCATGTCACGCAAAGCCTTCGGTGCCGCATTTGGCTTGTGCATGGTCATCGCGGCTGTGACCACCTGGCTGGCAACGAGGACCCATATCGTGGACCTTGGCAATGAGCAACAGTTGAGCGAAAGCGGCCTGCTGCAGGACTGGGCCGACGGTGCGGTGATCGTGATGATCCGCCATGCCGAGCGTTGCGACAGCGCGCCCGGCCCGTGCCTGAACGACCCCACCGGCATCACCGTGGCCGGCAGCGAGGCCGCCACGCGCGTAGGCCAAGGGTTGAAGCAACTGGGCCTGAGCAATGCCGATTTGCTCGCCAGCCCTAAAGTGCGCACCCAGCAAACTGCGCACTTCATCCTTGGCCAGAGCGTACCCAGCGAAGCCTGGCTGGAAAGCTGCGACAACCAATTCGCCAGCGAAGCGCTGGCACGCAAGCGTGCAGGGCACAACCTTGTGCTGGTGACCCACAATGGCTGCATCGACCATTTCGCCCGCCAGCAGCGCGTGGCCGGTGGTGAACGCGAGAGCAATTTCGCCAGCGCACTGTTCGTCTCGGTGGACGCCAACGGCAAGGCGCGGATCCTTGGCCGCTTGAACGAGCCGGACTGGCAACGCGTATTGGCCAGCGCAGGGAAATAACTGGCAAGATCAGCGCTGGCCCCGATTGCGAACTCCCCATGCCGTTGCCGCTGATCTACCACGAAGACTACAGCCCGGAATTCCCCGCCGAGCACCGCTTTCCGATGGACAAGTTCCGCCTGCTGCGCGACCACCTGGTGGGCAGCGGGCTGACCACCGACCAAGCCCTGCTGCGCCCGGACATCTGCCCCAACGATATCCTCGCCCTGGCCCATGACCGCAGCTACATCGAGCGCTACATGAACGGCGAACTGTCCCGCGAGGACCAGCGCCGCCTCGGCCTGCCCTGGAGCGAGGCCCTGGCGCGGCGTACCGTGCGTGCGGTGGGCGGCTCGCTGTTGACCGCCGAGATGGCGCTGCAGCACGGCATCGCTTGCCACCTGGCCGGCGGCACCCACCACGCCCACCATGACCACCCGGCCGGCTTCTGCATCTTCAATGACCTGGCAGTGATCAGCCGCTACCTGCTTGAAGCCGGCCGTGTGCACCGGGTGCTGATCTTCGACTGTGATGTGCACCAGGGCGACGGCACTGCGCGCATCCTCCACGACACCCCGGACGCCATCACCGTATCGCTGCATTGCGAGCAGAACTTCCCGGCACGCAAGGCCCACAGTGACTGGGACATCCCCCTGCCACGCGGCATGGGCGACACGGCTTACCTTAAGGTTGTGGAAGATGCGCTGAACTACCTGCTGCCGCTCTATCAACCCGATCTGGTGCTGTACGACGCCGGGGTCGATGTGCACAAGGACGATGCCCTGGGTTACCTGCAACTCACCGACCAGGGTCTGGCAGCGCGTGACGAAATGGTGATGCGCCACTGCCTGGGCCGCGATATCCCTGTAGTCGGCGTGATCGGTGGTGGCTATAGCAAGGACCGCGAAGCCTTGGCCAAGCGCCACGGCATTCTTCACCACAGTGCGGCACGGGTCATGGGTTGTTCACAATGACTGTGGAACCGCTTGTGGATAACCTGCGGGAAAGACGCTGCAGCCCTTTGCCAGCCTGGCCTGCAGAACACTGATCATTTTTTGTACAGTACTTCTGCCGGCCCTGCTGCGCTAGAATGGGCGGCCTTTTCCACAGCCTGCGGCCCACCATGCCAGAAAAATCCCCCGCAACCCCTCCCCTGGCCGTCGTCATTGGCGGCGGCCCAGCCGGCCTGATGGCCGCAGAAGCCATGGCCCAGGCGGGCCTGGCGGTGGAAGTGTTCGACGCCATGCCATCGGTGGGCCGCAAATTCCTGCTGGCCGGCGTTGGCGGCATGAACATCACCCACTCGGAAGCTTATCCACAGTTCGTTTCGCGCTATGCCGAGCGCGAAGGCCAGATTGACGGGTTGTTGCGCGACTTCGATGCCGATGCGCTGCGCCAGTGGATTCATGGGCTGGGGATCGAAACGTTTGTCGGTACATCGGGCCGGGTTTTCCCCACCGACATGAAGGCCGCTCCGCTGCTGCGCGCCTGGCTGAAGCGCCTGCGTGACAATGGCGTAGTTATCCACACCCGCCACCGCTGGCTGGGCTGGAATGCCGACGGTAGCTTGCGGATCGCTTATCCACAGGGTGAGTTGCAGGTCAAAGCCGACGCCGTGGTGTTGGCCCTCGGTGGCGCCAGTTGGGCAAGGCTGGGCTCCGATGGTGCCTGGCAGCCCTTGCTGGCCGAACGCGCTGTGGATATCTCGCCGTTGCGGCCGAGCAACTGCGGTTTCGAAGTGGAGGGCTGGAGCCAACTGCTTGTGGACAAGTTCGCGGGCGCCCCGCTGAAGAATATTGCGTTGAGCGTACCGGGCATGGCGCCGCGCAAGGGCGAATTCATCCTCACGGCGCAAGGTGTCGAAGGCAGCCTGGTGTATGCATGGTCGGCGCAGCTGCGCCAGGCCATCGAGCATGAAGGGCATGCCAGGCTGTTACTCGATCTGCTGCCGGACAAGCCTGTGGACAAAATTGCCCAGGCGCTGGCCAAGCCGCGGGGCTCGCGGTCGATGGCCAAGCATCTGCACAGCCAGCTGGGGATCGATGGGGTCAAGGCCGCGTTGCTGCGGGAACTGACGGATCAATCGACCTTTGCCGATCCTCAGGCGCTGGCGCAGGCGATCAAGGCCTTGCCGATCACGCTGGTACGGACCCGACCGCTGGACGAAGCGATCAGCAGTGCCGGTGGCGTGCGTTTCGAAGGGCTGGATGAAGGGTTGATGGTGCGCCGGATGCCGGGGGTGTTCTGTGCGGGCGAGATGCTGGACTGGGAGGCGCCGACCGGGGGGTATCTGCTGACGGCCTGCTTTGCCAGCGGGCTTCGTGCGGGGCAAGCTGCAGCACACTGGCTGAACCCCTGAGGCAGACATCGTCCATTGTGGGAGCGGGCTTGCCCGCGAAGCAGGCAATGCGGTGCATGGCACGGGCTTCGCCCGCGTTCGCGGGCAAGCCCGCGCCCACAGGTCCCGAAACTAAGGCTTACGCTTGCGCGGCCCGCCGTTGAAGCTTGGTACTTTACGCACGGCCTTCACCGCCGGCTCACCAGCCCCCGCCTCGGCACTGTCCATCCAGCGCCCCAGCCCGCGCTTGGCGCTGTTTTCTTTCGGCTTCTTGGGCTTCTTCGGCTTCTTGATCACCTGGCCGCTGGCATCGGTCATCGGTACCCGGTGCTCGGGGATGAAGTCAGGCTCTTCATGGCGCGGCAAGGTCTGCCGGGTGAGCACTTCAATCGCCGACAGCATCTGCACTTCATCGGCACACACCAGCGAAATCGCCTCGCCCTTGTTGCCGGCCCGGCCGGTACGGCCGATACGGTGCACGTAATCTTCGGCCACGATCGGCAGGTCAAGGTTGACCACCAGCGGCAGGTCGTCGATATCCAGGCCACGGGCTGCGACATCGGTCGCTACCAGCACCTGGACCTCCCGCGCCTTGAAGCTGTCCAGTGCGCGCTGGCGGGTAGCCTGCGGGCGATCACCGTGGATACCGTCGGCATTCACGCCTTCAGACAGCAAGCGCTCGACCAGCTGATCGACGCCATTGCGAGTCTTGGCGAACACCAGCACCTGTTTCCAGCGCTGCTTGCGCAGCAGGTGCATGAACAAGTCGGCCTTGCGCTTCTTGTCCACAGGCACCAGCCACTGCTTGACGGTGGTCGCCGCGGCGTTGCGCGGGCTGACTTCGATGCTCAGCGGGTCGTTCAGGGCCAGGCCCGCGAGCATGCGAATCTGCTCGGAGAAGGTGGCGGAGAACAGCAATGTCTGGCGCTTGCGCGGCAAAGCGGCATATACGGACTGCAGCTCCTCGGCAAAGCCCAGGTCGAGCATGCGGTCGGCTTCGTCGAGCACCAGGGTCTGCACCTGGTTGAACTTCACCGCGTTCTGACGGAACAGGTCGAGCAAGCGACCGGGTGTGGCGACCAGCAGGTCGACACCACGGCGCAGGCGCATCATCTGTGGGTTGATGCTGACCCCGCCATACACCGCGTAGGTGCTCAGTGGAAGGTTCTCGGCATACTCGCGCACGTTGTTGTGAACCTGCTCAGCCAGCTCGCGGGTCGGCACCAGCACCAGCGCGCGGATCGAATTGCTGGCGACTTTCTCACCTTCCAAGGCCAGGCGCTGCAGCACCGGCAGGGCGAAGCCGGCCGTCTTGCCGGTGCCGGTCTGGGCCGCGGCCATCAGGTCGCGACCGGCCAGCACCGCGGGGATGGCCTTGGCCTGGACTGGCGTCGGGGAGGTGTAGTCCAGCTGCTGCAAGGTACGCAGCAGGGGTTCGATCAGGCCGAGTTGGGCGAAATTCATGGCAATACCGTCAGGGGGTTCAGCGAAGGCGGCAAGTTTACCGCATCGCCCCTGGCTACTTGCAGATTTCGCCCTTCAACCCCTGCTCGGGCGCCTTGCGCCACTGCGGCAGGCCGATCAGCACCACTGCGCCGATGATCACCGCCATGGCCAGGCATTCTTCCGCACCGATCTCTTCGCCAGCAAAGACGATGCCCAGCAACACCGCCACAGCGGGATTGACGTAGGCATAGCTGGTGGCAGCGGCAGGGCGCACGTTCTTGAGCAGGTACATGTAGGCGCTGAAGGCGAGGATCGAACCGAACAGCACCAGATAGGCCAGCGCGCCCCAGCCAGCAACGCTCGGCATCTGCGTCATGCGCTCACCCGACAGCACGCTGCCCAGCAGCAATACCGCACCGCCTACCAGCATCTCGGCGGCACTGGCCATCGGCCCCTGGGGCAATGGCAGGCTTTTGCTCCACACCGAACCGAACGCCCACGAAGCCGCAGCAAACAGGATCAGCGCCGCGCCAATGGGGCTGGCCTGCAGGTTCGAGCCGAGGTTGAGCAAGCCGATGCCGATCAGGCCGAGGAAGATCCCGGCCCACTCCAGGCGCGAATTGCGGTGGCCGAACAGCAAGCCGAACACCAGGGTGAACAACGGCACCGTGGCCACCGCCAACGCCGCTACGCCCGATGCCACACCCGCATGCTCGGCCACGGTCACACCGCCGTTGCCGCAGCTGAGCAGCAGAAAGCCGATGGCACCTGCCGCACGCCATTGTGGCCAGGTCGGAGCCGGCACCCCGCGCCAGCGCAGAAAGCCGTACAGCAAGCCGCCGGCGATCAGGAAGCGCACGCCCGCCATCAGCATCGGCGGCCATGACTCGACCCCAATGCGGATGAACAGGTAAGTGGAACCCCAGACCAGGTACAAGGCCAGAAAGGCGCCGACGAGCAACAGCGGAAAGCGACGGGAGGCAGGCATGGCAGGCAACTCAAAAAATCCGTTTTCGGGTGACCGAGTTTAGGGCTGTGTTCAAGCAAAGATAAGTTACAAAACCGCTCCAAATGAGCGGCACACTTTTGCTGCGCTGCTCAGGCGAACTTGGCCAAGGTTTCGCGAACTTTCGCCGCAGGCGTTTTCTGCAGACGGCACAAGAGTTCGTGGGAAAGTTGCTGGACGCCATGGCTCTGGCGCAACACACCGGCCAGGTGTTGCAGCAGGTTGGCAGCCATTTCGGCATCGGCCATGGCCCGGTGCGCGGTACCGGTGTCCGGCAGCCCGGCCCAGCGGGTCAGGGTACCCAGCTTGTGGTTCGGCGCTGCCGGTAGCAGGCGCCGTGACAGCAGCAGAGAACAGGCGAAGGACTGCTGGCGGCTACGGCCGATGCGGCCCAGTTCGTAATCCCAGAATTTCTGGTCGAAGGCTGCGTTGTGTGCCAGCAGCGGGGTATCACCGACGAACTCGGCGACCTCGTTCATCACCCTGTCCACCGGCGGCGCACTGCGCAGCATGGCGGTGGTGATGCCGGTCAGCCCGGCGACGAAGGCTGGCACCGGCACGCCGGCGTTCATCAGGCTCTGATAGCGCTCGACAATACGCCCGCGTTCCAGCATCACCACTGCCACCTCGGTGGCGCGGCAGCCGGCGCCGGGTGAAATGCCGGTGGTTTCAAAGTCGATTACAGCGATACGTTCCACAAAAAACCTCAGTGCTTGAGCAACAGCGCGCCTTCGATGGGCACATAGCGGGTGGCGGCACGAATCAGTGACAACGCCGTCAGACCGGGGACGCCATAAACCACAGCCTCAGTGCCGTGGCGCTGGATGACCCGCTCCAGCAGCAGGTCGAAGTCACCATCACCGGAGGCCAGTACCACCTGGTCGACCCGGCTGGCCGCATCGATCACATCAAGGGTGATGCCCACATCCCAGTCACCCTTCGCCGAACCGTCGCTGCGCTGGATGAAAGGCTTGAGGCGGACGTCAAAACCCAGGTTGCGCAGGATCTGCTGAAACTGCTGCTGCTTGCTGTCGCCACGGTCGATGGCGTAGGCCACGGCCTCGACGATCTCGCCTTCGCGGCTGACGTCCTTCCACAATGCGGTGTAGTTGAAGTGGCAGCCGTGGGCCTGGCGCACGGTGTAGTAGAGGTTCTGCACATCGGCGAACAGCGCGATCTTTTTCACCTGAGAACCTCATGGTCTGGAAGAATTCGCGGGCAAGCCCGCTCCCACAGGTCAAGTGCACACTTGGAGGTTGCACGTACCCTGTGGGAGCGGGCTTGCCCGCGAAAGGGGCGCAAAGCGCCCCTGAAATGCCGCCAGTATGCCAGACCGGTCAGACGAACGTATCGTCATCCGAGAAGAAGCCACCGTCATCGTTGCCGTAGTCGGTATCGGTCCAGCCGCCCTGGTCGTTGCCCCAACCGCCGTTGTCGGCAACCTGCTGCTGCCCGCTCTGGTCATTCCAGCCGCCGCTGTCACTGGCCGGAACTGGCTCTTCCTTGATCACCTCGACCACTTCCTCAGGCTGCGAGTGGTGATTGAACAGGCTGCTGATGCCTTGCGCCAGCAACACGCCACCGGCAACCCCCGCAGCGGTCTGCATCGCACCACCCAGGAAGCTGCTGGCACCGCTACGCGCTGGTGCGGCGCCAAAGCCGGGTTGTTGCGGTTGTGCTTGTGCCTGCACTTGCGGCTGCGACTGGGAGAAGCCCGGCGCGCTCGGCTCACGCCAGCCACCACCCGACGTTACCGGCGCGCTGGCGCGCTGCGGCTGAGCTGGCTCCGGATTGCGCGCACCGGCACCGAAGATGCTGGAGAGGAACCCACCACCCCCATTGCCACTGCTGGCACGTGTCGCCTCAAGCTGGGCCCGCGCTTGCTTGAGCTCGGCCTCCAGCTGCTTGTTCTGTTCGTCCAGGCGCTTGATCGCGGCTTCCTGAACCAGAATCGCCTGGGCCATGTAGTAAGGCGCCGCCGGCTGCTGGCGGACGTGCTCCTCGATCCGTGCCTGCGCCTGCGCGTCACGTGGCTGGCTTGGGTCTTCGGCTTGCTTGATGCGGCCGAACAGGCCGTCGATCAGGGTTTGTTCATCAGTGTTCATTGGGCTACCTCATGGGCT
This sequence comes from Pseudomonas sp. NBRC 111123, assembly GCF_001320205.1. NCBI lineage: Bacteria > Pseudomonadati > Pseudomonadota > Gammaproteobacteria > Pseudomonadales > Pseudomonadaceae > Pseudomonas > Pseudomonas sp. NBRC 111123. The sequence continues at coordinate 44,134 of NZ_BCAZ01000006.1, read as the reverse complement.
AGCAGGACATCGGACATGGCAAAGATGGGGCGCTCGGGCGAAGGATTCAATCACTGCACGGGTGAAACTTTTTTCAGCAAGTGACAGCTCTGGGCTAAAGTTAGGCCCCTGTTTTTACTGTCTTGCGATGTTGACTGATGAATCCGCTGAGCGTTCTGCGCGACTCCCTGTACTTCTTCCGCCGCCACCTGGCCAGCATCATCCCGCTGTGCCTGCCGCTGGTGGTGCTCGAAGCCCTCATCACCCAGCTGCTGTACCGCCAACTGGGCGACCAGGCCTCGCCGGCCTACGGCATGCTGGTCAGCCTGTTGTTCTACCCGCTGTACAGCGCGGCGCTGATCCTTTACCTGGACACCCGCAGCAACGGCCAGGACATCCGCAAACGCGACCTGTTCGCCCGCGCTGTGCAGCTGTGGCCGCAACTGGCCCTGCTGATCACGATCAGCTCGCTGCTGATCATGGCCGGCCTGGCGCTGCTGGTGTTCCCGGGCGTGTGGATCATGATCAACCTGGTGTTCGCCGAATACCTGCTGGTGCTGCGCGGCCTGCCGGTGGTGCAGTCGATGCGCGAAAGTGCGCGCATGACCACCGGGCACTTCCTGCGCATCATGATCTGCGTGCTGGGTGTGCTGGCCCCGATCTGGCTGATCGACGGGCTGTTGCTGATGGCCTTCCCCGAGCCTGCACCGGGCGTCGAACTGGCCCTGGACAGCCTGAGTGGCTTCCTGCAGCTGTTCAGCACCGTGGTGCTGTATCGCCTGTTCATGTTGCTGGAAGGTGAAGCCGGGGCCTGAGGCATCTGGAAAAGTCTTCGTTCTGCTCGCACGCCCGACGGTAGCAATACCTGGACGGTGACACGCTGGTTTGCCACCTGCGCGAGCAGAGTGGGAATAAGATAAAGATCATCAACTATGCACCAAGCTACTGGGGTTACAACCACCCGCCGGTGACGCCGAACTTAAAGAAAGGCGAAGTCGCTACCTTCGCGCTTGAGCTGAGGCCCTGATGCAAAAGTGGAAGGCATGAAGCTCTGTACGATGAGCCTTGATACTCGGTGATAGCCTCCCTATGGACTCGCAAATACACGATAGTTATGCCGGGTCGTTCAGCGGCCAACGGTATGCAATTGCCACCGACAGGCATGTGCCCTGGGGCAAAGCAGGAGCCGCGATAAATGGTATTGGGGGATAACGCCCCAGGACGACTGGCTCGTGGCTGGCGGTTTACAGGACTCCATACCCCTGTATTTTGCTTTCGACTCCCAGACAGAAGACCGACTGCATTACCACATCAGCCTCTCTGGCAATGCGAATCCCCCAAGAAACTGGGTTTGAGCCTGAACGGTTACCTAGGCTTCTACCAGCGGTCGGAAGTGACCGATTACTGGAAGAGCGAACCGCTGGAGCTGTCGGAGCACGGCCTGATCTGTCACCTGCGTGATCATCAGGGCTACCGGGCGGGAGCCATCCTGGACACCCCGCATCACAACCACCAGACCCATTACCTGCTGAACACGAAAGACGGCGAAACGCTCACCTTCCTGCTCAAGCAAGATAGCTGAACACTGCGCTTCAGGTGCCGCGCGGCTTGGCCCGTGCGGTAGCCTCAGCCACCAATGGATCATCCGGCCAATAGTGCTTGGGGTACCTCCCCTTCAGATCCTTCTTCACCTCGGCATAAGTCGTACGCCAGAAGTTGGCAAGATCCTGGGTCACCTGCACCGGCCGCCGAGCCGGTGACAACAGGTGCAACTTCACCTGCTGACGACCATTGGCGATGCGTGGGGTGTCGGCCAGGCCGAACAGCTCTTGCAAGCGTACGGCAAGGATCGGTGGGTTCTCACTGTAGTCCAGGCGGATGTTCGAGCCGGACGGCACCGCCAGATGCGCCGGCGCCCATTCATCCAGGCGCTGTGGCAATGGCCAGGGCAGCAGATTGCGCAAGATCGATGAAAGGTCCAGCGCAGCGAAATGGCTCAGCCGCGAGACTTTGCCCAGGTAGGGTTGCAGCCAGTCTTCCAGGCTGGCCAGCAGGGCTTCATCACCCAGGTCGGGCCATTCGCTTTGCCCATCCTTGAGCAAGTCCAGCTGACGCAACAGTGCTACCCGCGCCTGCCACTGACGCAGCTCCGGGGTCCAGTTCAGCAGATTCAAGCCTTTGCGCCGTACCAGGCCAACCAGTGCCTGGGCGCGGGCTTCATCACTCAGGCCGGGCAATGGTTCGCGGCTGAGCACCAGTTCGCCGACCTTGGACTGGCGTTCGGCACGCAACACCTGCTCGCGCTCGTCCCAGTCGAGGATATCGACGTGCTCGACCTGCTCGGCCAGCACGCCATCGAGCAGCGCCGGGTCGAACTCGGCGGCCAGGTAGATGCGCTCTTCCCGCTGGCCTTGCCGGCTGCCCAGGTCGGCGATGACCAGCCACGGGCATTTCATCAATGCATCGACCTCGGCGAACAAGGCAGCGCGGCCATTGGCCATGCGATATTCAGCACCGCCCTCGCGCCGCTGCTGGGCGACTCGATCGGGATAGGCCAGCGCCATGAGGGCACCGAGCCAGCGTGGGTGATCGGGGTCGGCAACCGCTGCCCCGGGTTTGCCGCGCAGCAGGCCACGGTACTGGCGGGCGAGCTGCCGGGCGCGTTGCACGCCGCCCTGGCCTGCGCGGCTGGCCTTGCTCTCGCCACTGACCAGCGCCAGCCGGCTGTGCAGGTCGGCACCGCCACCGCGCTGGATATCGCGCTCGCCGAGCAGGGCCGCGACATCGCAGGCCATGCTCGCCAGCCCGAGGTCCTGGCCGCGAAGCAGCAGGTGGGCGATGCGTGGGTGGGCCGGCAATTCGGCCATGGCCTGGCCATGGTCGCTGAGGTTGTCGCGGCTGCCCGCCTTGAATGCGCCAAGGCGAGCCAGCAGGTCCTGGGCCTGGGAAAAGGCTGCCGCCGGTGGCTGGTCTAGCCAGCGCAGCTGATCAGGCCTGACGCCCCAGCGGGCCAGTTGCAGAGCCAGGCTGGCAAGGTCGGCCTGAAGAATCTCGGCGCTGCCGTGGGCAGCCAACTGGTCATGCTGGGCCTCGGACCACAGGCGGTAACACACCCCCGGCTCCAGGCGCCCCGCGCGGCCGGCCCGCTGGGTGGCGCTGGCACGGGAGATACGCTGGGTATCCAGGCGGGTCATGCCACTGCCCGGGTCGAAACGCGGCACCCGCGCCAGGCCGGCATCGATGACAACGCGCACACCCTCGATGGTCAGGCTGGTCTCGGCGATGTTGGTGGCCAGCACCACCTTGCGCAGGCCCTTGGCTGGCGGGTCGATGGCCGCGCGCTGGGCACTGAGGTCGAGTTCGCCGTGCAGCGGGCAAAGCAGAACTTCTGGTCGTTCCCCCAAGGCATCCTGCAGGCCTTGGTGCACACGGCGGATCTCGGCCTGGCCGGGCAGAAACACCAGCACGCTGCCAGGCTGCTCGGCCAACGCCAGCAGCACGTTATCCACAACCCGTGGCTCAATGAACTCGCCCGGCTGGAACGGCCGGCCCCAGCGGATATCCACCGGGTGCATGCGCCCTTCGCTGCTGACCACTGGCGCGTCGTCGAGCAAGCGCGACAGGCGCTCGCCTTCCAGGGTCGCGGACATCAGCAAGATTTTCAGCGGTGGGTCGTCACGCAACAGCTCGCGGCCATTGAGGCTCAGTGCCAGGGCCAGGTCGGCATCCAGGCTGCGCTCATGAAATTCGTCGAAGATCAGCAGGCCCACACCTTCAAGTGCCGGGTCGGACTGCAACCGGCGGGTGAGGATGCCTTCGGTGACCACTTCGATGCGCGTGTTCGGCCCGACCTTGCTGTCCAGCCGGATGCGATAGCCCACGGTTTCACCAACCTTTTCGCCCAGCTCGCTGGCCAGGCGCTCGGCCGCGGCCCGCGCAGCCAGGCGGCGCGGTTCGAGCATGAGAATGGTCTGCCCGGCCAGCCACGGCTCATTGAGCAACGCCAGCGGCACGCGGGTGGTCTTGCCCGCACCCGGTGGGGCTTCGAGCACGGCTTCGTCGCGGTTTCCAAGGGTTTGGCGCAAGGCAGGCAAGACAGCATCGATCGGTAAAGAAATCATGGTGGTCCTCGAACAGTCTGGCGAGTATAACGGCGAACCCAGCCTGCTCTATCATGGTCTTAGCTTCAGGTGCTGGCGCTTCGCTTGCCCTGCTGAACACCTTTCGGAGATTTACATGCGCATCCCATCCCGCGTCATTGGTGGGGCCCTGATCGTCACCCTGCTGACCCAGCTGACGGCCTGCGGCACCATTTTCTATCCCGAGCGCCGTGGCCAGATCGGCGGCAAGATCGACCCCGTGGTCGCCGCCATGGACGCCATCGGCATCCTGTTCTACGTGATCCCGGGCCTGATCGCCTTTGGCATCGACTTCGCCACCGGCGCCATCTACTACCGGGGCGGGCACACCGCCCAGGTCGACCCGGCAAAATTGCGCGATGCCGTCAGCCCGGATGGCAAGGTCGACAACCTCAAGCTGCAGGCCATTCTCGAAAGCGAACTGGGCCAGCGCCTGCCGCTGGATGACCCACGGCTGATCCAGCACCGCGGCAGCGCCGAGCAGCTGGCGGCCTTGGGCCTGGTACCTGCGGCCTGATACCCACGAGGACATCACCCTGGGCATGATTACCCCGGCAGAACACCAGCGATTACTGCGCCTGGCCACCCGCGCCTCACTGGCTGTGGCCAGCATCCTGGTCGTGAGCAAGGCGGTGGCCTGGTGGCTGAGCGGTTCGGTCAGCCTGCTGGCCGGGTTGACCGACTCGGCACTGGATGCCGTCGCCTCGTTCCTCAACCTGCTGGCTGTGCATTATGCCCTGCGCCCGGCCGATGACGACCACCGCTTCGGCCACGGCAAGGCCGAGGCCCTGGCCGGCATGGCCCAGGCATTGTTCATCGGGGTAAGCGCGGTGCTGATCGGGGTACAGGCTGTCGAGCGCCTGCAAACCCCGCAGCCGCTGGGTGACACCGCCATCGGCATCGGCGTGATGCTGCTGTCGCTGGCGCTCACCGTCGCCTTGCTGGCATTGCAGCGCAAGGTCATTCGCCTGACTGGCTCGACCGCAGTGCGCGCCGACTCGCTGCATTACCGCTCCGACCTGCTGCTCAATGGCAGCATTCTGCTCGCGCTGCTGCTGGCACGCTTCGGCTGGCCGCAACTGGACGCGCTGTTCGGTCTGGGCATCGCGTTCTACATCCTCTGGAGTGCACTGCAGATCGCCCGCGAAAGCACGGCGATTCTCATGGACAAGGAATTGCCCGCAGACATTGGCGAAGGGATGGTCGAACTGGTCCTGGGCATTCCTGGCGTAAAAGGTGTGCATGACCTGCGTACGCGGGTGTCGGGCAACCAATGGTTCGTGCAACTGCACCTTGAGTTACCCGGGCAGTTGCCGCTGCATGAGGCCCACGACTTGTGCGTACGGGCATCGGCAGTCATCCGCCAGCGTTATCCACAGGCGGATGTGATGGTGCATGCCGACCCGGTGTGATCTCTGTGAGAGCAACTGTCTTGCTCAATTTCTTTAAGCTGGCGCGATCCCCTGGGGGAGCCGCGCTTGCCGGCTTCAGTTGATGCTGTAGCCGCGGCCACTGAAGCAAGCGCCCAGCGCACGGCGGTAGTTGCTCGCCACCTCGACGGGCGGTGCATAGGGCGCCGTTGCCGGGTCGAAACCTGACTGGCTCACGGCCCAGCGGTGACACTGATAGCGGTCCTGGTCCTGCTGCTCCTGCCCTTGGCCGTACATCGGGTAGGCAATCACGTCATAGCTGTTGCCGGCCGGGGCTGCCGCTGGCAACGGTGCCGGTGCCATGGCGGGCGGGTTGACTACGACGTACTCCTGGCTGTCAGCCAGGTACTGGTAATAGGTGTCGGCCACCAGGAAGAACAGCGCTCCCCCCAGCCAGACCTCCCGCGCATAGGACGGCAGGTAGTTGACCCGCACGCCGTAGGGTGGGGTCACCACCACGTAGCTACCACCGTGCGGGCGGTACCAGTAACCACCGGAGTAGAAGTAGTCATGGCCGCGATACGGCACTTTCCAGTAGCGGTCCGGGAAGTGGTCAATGGTGTGCCCCGGGCGATACTGCGGCCCGGGGCCCCAGCCGTTACCGTGGCCGTCCGGGCGCCCCTGCCAGTCGCCACCGGGCCGTTGCCCCGGGCCGCCGGCTTGCCAGTGGCGATTGTCGCCATTGTGCCGAGGGATATCCTGGTAGTAGCCCTGCCGCGCGGGCTGGGTCTGCTGCACTTCGTCACGCGCGTTGAGTGAGCGGCCCGGCCCCCCCTCGTTGGCACGCCCCTCGCCCGGCCCTTCGGCCATGGCCCCGAAGCTGATGCTCAAACCCAGCAAACCAACACCTGCCAACTGCCAGATGCGCGACTTCATGTTGTTCCTCACGGTAAAGAAAACGGCAGGCTGCCAGTCTACCGCGCCGGCACCACAGGCAGATGAAATCGCGGCCATGAAAAAAGGGAGGCCATTGGCCTCCCTTTGAGAATTGTCGTCCGTGCTCGGCACTTGTGGCGCCGGCTCACCTCACAGCGTCTTCTGAAAGCTGTGTAGCCCGGGGGCCTGCAGATCCTGTTGGATGGCTGGCCGCGACCGCCCGCGTAGGGCGCGTCGCCGTGGACTGATGTCCGGGCAGTGATTCTGTAGGTAACGATACGGGAGAGGTAGCGGCAGAGGATTGCGAAAATTGCTCAGATAAATAGCACTTGCGCAATTTTTAACCCTGGATCGATAATTCACCGCAATTTGAACAGAAAAGGCCTTTTCCATGAGCAAACTTGACCGCTACGACCTGAGCATCCTCGCCGAATTGCAGCGTGACGCGCGCATCTCCAACCAGGAGCTGGCCGAACGCATCGGCCTGTCGCCATCGCCATGCTCGCGTCGGGTCAAGCAACTGGAAGACGACGGCTATATCTCGCGCCAGGTCGCCCTGCTCGACCGCAAGAAGCTTGGCCTGAGCCTGACCGCCTACGTGCTGATCGGCATGGACCGGCACACCCCGGAACGCTTCGAGACCTTCGAAGCCGCCATCCGTAACCTGCCGCAGGTGCTCGAGTGCAGCCTGGTCACTGGTATGGATGCCGACTATCAGCTCAAGGTGGTGGTGCCGGACATGGACCACTACCAGAAATTGCTACTAGGCAGCCTGACCCGCATCGAAGGCGTTACCAGCGTGCGCTCGAGCTTCGTGCTCAACCAGGTGCTGGCGAGCACCGAGCTGCCATTGACCCACCTGCGCTAAGCGCCGGCCCTCCCGCGTATAATCGCAAGCTCAGCCTGCCTGGAGAACACAGATGGATCCCGCCGTATTCGAAGAGTGGATGATGATCGTCCTGGTCACCGTATTGATCGGTTTCATGGGCTTCATCGTCTGGGACCTGGCGAAAAAATCCAAGGCCGGGCGCTTTGGCACGATGATCCTGTTCTTCGTGCTTGGGCTGGGGGTGCTGGCCTTCATCATCAAGAGCGTGGTGGTGGCGTTTCTCGAAGGGGTCTAAAGCTTTGGCGCCACTTCGCGCCAGCACCCCTGCTCCAGCCCATCCAATGCCCAGTCACCGATCCGCACCCGCACCAGGCGCAAGGTCGGCAAACCCACGGCAGCAGTCATTCGCCGCACCTGGCGGTTGCGCCCCTCGCGGATCACCAGTTCCAGCCAGCGGGTAGGCACACTTTTGCGAAAGCGTACCGGCGGATTGCGTGGCCATAGCTCGGGCTCGTCCAGACGCCGGGCTTCGGCGGGCAAGGTTGGGCCGTCATTCAGTTCCACACCATCGCGCAAACGCTGGATCTGTTCGTCGCTCGGCTCGCCCTCCACCTGCACCCAGTAGGTCTTGGGCAGCTTGTGCTTCGGGTCGGCAATGCGCGCCTGCAGCCCGCCATCGTTGGTCAGCAGCAACAAGCCTTCGCTGTCGCGGTCGAGCCGCCCGGCCGGGTATACACCCGGGATGTCGATGAAATCCTTGAGGGTCGCGCGCCCCTCACCGTCGCTGAACTGAGTCAGTACATCGAACGGCTTGTTGAACAGAATCAGGCGTGGCTCGGCCGGTGGCGCCTTGGCCTGGCGACGGGGGCCGGCAGGCCGCGCCTGGGGGTGGCGCGGCTTGGAACGGGGGGGCAGTGGCATGGATCCTCAGCGGAACGGCGGCTCATCGAAGCTGCGCAGTTTACGCGAGTGCAACGAATTGAGCTCGGTGCGCAGCAGGTCGAGGGCGGCGATGCCGATTTTCAGGTGCTGGCTGACCGCACGGTTGTAGAAGGCGTTGGCCGAACCCGGCAGCTTGATTTCGCTGTGCAGCGGCTTGTCGGAAACGCACAGCAAGGTGCCGTAAGGTACCCGCAGGCGATAACCCTGGGCAGCGATGGTGCCGCTCTCCATGTCCACCGCCACGGCGCGCGACAGGTTGATCAAGGGTCGCTCCTGGGCCCAGCGCAGCTCCCAGTTGCGGTCGTCGTAGGTCAACACGGTGCCGGTGCGCAGGCGCTTTTTCAGCTCTTCGCCACGCTCGCCGGTTACCTGCGCTGCGGCTTCCTGCAGCGCCAGCTGTACTTCAGCCAGCGCCGGGATCGGAATGTTCGGCGGTACCACGCGGTCGAGAATACCGTCGCGGCGCATGTAGGCGTGGGCCAGCACATAGTCGCCGATGGTCTGCGACTGGCGCAGCCCACCGCAGTGGCCGATCATCAGCCAGCAGTGCGGGCGCAGCACCGCCAGGTGGTCGGTAATGTTCTTGGCATTGGACGGGCCGACGCCGATGTTGACCAGGGTCACGCCATCGCCGTCGCCAGCGATAAGATGGTAGGCCGGCATCTGGTAGCGGTGCCAGACCACACTGGCCACCAGGGCTTGAGCTTCGCCGTGGTCCATGCCCTTCTCGATCATCACGTTGCCCGGCAGCACCATGCGTACGAAGCGCGGGTCTTCACGCAGTTGCTCAAGGCCATGGCTGATGAACTGGTCGACATAACGGTGATAGTTGGTCAGCAGGATCCACGGCTGCACGTGGCGCCAGTCGCTGCCGGTGTAGTGCACCAGGCGGCGTAGGGAGAAGTCCACGCGGGCGGCATCGAACAGCGCCAGCGGCAGGGTTTCGGCGTTGCCCCAGTCGTAGAGGCCGTCGGCAATGTTGTCGGTGGCCGCCGACAGGTCTGTGCTGGGGAACACCCGCGCCAGCTCGGCGGCGGTGATGCCGCTGCCAGCCAGCTCATCGCCCTGATCGACCACATAGGGGTACGGGATGTTCTGTTCGCTGACGCCGACTTCCACGGTCACCGTGTAGTCGTGCATCAACGGGCGCAGTTGCTCCAGCAGGTAACCGCGGAATGCCGCGGGCTGGGTGACAGTGACACTGTATGTGCCCGCTACCTGGACCTTGGCATAGGCGCGGGTAGTGGCAGCAACTTCGCCGTGGCTGTAGTAGGTCAGGCGCAGGGCCGGATAGCGGTACAAGGCGCGCTCGTCGGCATCCGGCTCGGTACGGTCCTTGAGGTAACGCTTGAGGGCCTGGCTCAGGGCCCCGGTGGCCTGTTCATGCAAGGCCGCCAGACGGTCGACGGCCTGTTCGGGGGTATCAACGACTACAAAAGCTTGGCTCACACTGGGCTTCCTGTCTGGACATGCGTTGTAAGCCATCTTGCCTGCCTTCTTGGGTAAATACATCCCCATTGATCGGTGTCGCCTTCTTCGCGGGCAAACCCGCTTTCACACAAGCTGCGCCACCTTCAAGGTCGGTGATAATCCGGTGGGTGCGAGTCTGCCCGCGAAGAAGGCAACTCAGCCTGCCCAGGCTGGTGTTGCCCGAGCCACCAGTGCCACGGCATCCACCCCGCGCGGCAATGCGCCATACACCCGCCCGCCACCGGCCAACCGGCTACCGATGAACGCATCGCTGACCACGGCATTACCCGCCTCCAGCAGCAGCTTGGCCTGCAGCGCCAGGGCGATGTCCTCGGTCAGCTGCCGTGCCCGGTACTGGATATCGCTGGTATCGGCAAACGCCCCTTTGAGGTTGCCGATATGCGCGGCCAGGCGTGGGTCACCATGCCCGTCGCCTAGCTCGGCGAACAGAGCATCGAGCACCCCAGGCTCCTTGGACAACGCGCGCAACACGTCCAGGCATTGCACGTTACCCGAGCCCTCCCAGGTCGAGTTGACCGGTGCTTCGCGGTACAGCCGCGGCAGGATGCTGTCTTCGACGTAACCCGCACCGCCCAGGCACTCGGCGGCCTCGTTGATCATTGCCGGCGCCCGCTTGCAGATCCAGTACTTGCCCACTGCCGTGACCAGCCGCGCGAAGTGCGCCTGCTGCGGGTCGTCGAGCTGCTCCAGGGCTTGCCCCATGCGCAGGCTCAGGGCCAGCGCCGCCTCGCTTTCAAGGGCCAGGTCGGCCAGCACGTTCTGCATCAGTGGTTGTTCGTTCAGCACCCGGCCACCGACCTTGCGATGGGCACAGTGGTGTGCAGCCTGAGTCAGCGCCTGACGCATCAGTGCGCTGGAGCCGACCATGCAGTCGAAGCGGGTCATGGCGACCATCTCGATGATGGTCGGCACGCCGCGCCCCTCCTCGCCGACCATCCACGCCAAAGCACCACGAAACTCGACTTCGCTGGAGGCATTGGAGCTGTTGCCCAGCTTGTTCTTCAGGCGCTGGATGTAGAACTGGTTGCGGCTGTCATCGGGCCGGTGGCGCGGCAACAAAAAGCAGCTCAGGCCTTTGTCGGTCTGCGCCAGGGTCAGGAAGGCGTCGCACATTGGCGCCGAGCAGAACCACTTGTGCCCGACCAGCTCGTAGGGCTGCCCCGGGCCGGCGCTGCCGACCGGGTAAGCGCGCGTAGTATTGGCGCGCACATCGGTGCCACCCTGTTTCTCGGTCATGGCCATGCCAATTGTCACCCCGGCCTTGTGCCGGTCGCCGACATTGCGCGGGTCGTACTCGCAGGCAAGGATCTTCGGCAGCCAGTATTCGGCCAGCTCGGGCTGCAGCCTGAGCGCGGGCACGGCAGCGAAGGTCATGGTCAGCGGGCAGCCGCTACCGGCTTCGGCCTGGCTGTGCAGGTAGGTCATCGACGCCCGCGCCACATGGGCTCCAGGCCTAGGCTCGGCCCAGGGCAATGAAGGCAGGCCGTGTTCGACGGCGGTGCGCATCAGCTCGTGATAGGCGGGGTGAAACTCGACCAGGTCGATGCGATGGCCGTAGCGGTCATGGCTGCTGAATTCCGGCTTGTGCGCATTGGCCAGGAAGCCTGCGGCCATCAGCGGCCCGCCCGCCAGGGCGCCATAGGCGTCGATCCGCGATTCGGCCCAACCGGCCCCGAAGCGCCGTGACCACTCCTGCAATGGCAGGTCGAGGCGATAGAGGTTGGCACCGTCGAGTGGCGGCGGCTGGTTGGTGACTTCGTGGGTTTCAGCGTACTGGTGCAGGTTCATCGGGAGCTCCTGGATCCGGGCATGCCTGAAAGGCCCAGTGAAGCACTCCCTGCGGGTCAGTCAAAGTGACATTAATGACTAAACATGTGGCGAGGGGGGAGACTCAGGTCTACCAAGGGCTCGCCACAAGGTCTCACAGGCGCCAAGCCCTCAAGGCATGCACCTAGAACCGCGTAACCCCCGAAACAGCTCTGCCCGGCGGCATCTGCACCTGGGCAATGGCCACATTCAAGGTCAGCTCAAACCGGCTCCCTAGCCCCCGCGTCGACTCATGAGACAGCTTGCCACCAAGCAACTCGGCGAGCTGCCGGCAGATCGACAAGCCAATACCCAGTCCGCCATAGCGCCGGGTCATCGAACCGTCGACCTGGAAGAACCGCTGGTAGAGGATCGCCTGGTCCAGGTCGTCGAAACCGATGCCGCTGTCGCTGATGGTAAAACTCAACGCGAGGCTTTCAGGGCCAAGGCGGCGACCGCGAACCTGCACCATCACCCCACCCTGGTGCGTGAACTTCAGGCCGTTGTCTACCAGGCAGCCCAGGCAGCGCGCCACTTTCTGCGCATCGCCCAGCAACTCGTCCGGCAACTCGGCGGGGATGTCCAGGCTCAGGTACAAGCCCTTGCCCAAGGCCGTTCCGGCATAGCCGGCACGCAGGTCCTGCAATGTGCGCCGCAAGCTGAACGGCATGGCCTGCGGGCGCATGCGGCCAGCCTGCAGTTCGGTCAGGGTGAGAATGTCGTCAACCATGTCCATCATGTCCTGGGCCGAACCGACCGCTGTGCGGTGGTACTGGGCCATCTCGGCACTCATGGGCAACGTGTGCATCAGTTCGAGCGAGCCGATCACGCCATTCATCGGCGTACGCAGTTCGTGGGTGACGGTGGCGAGGAATTCGTCTTTGAGGTGGTTGCTTCTGGCCAGTTGCTGGTTCATCTGCTCCAACGCCAGGCCTGTATCACGCAGGGTCTGCGCCTGCTGTTCGCGCATGCTGTTGATGCGATCAGCCAGGGCCAGCGACAGCAACGCGACTTCCAGCGCCGAACCCAACTGGCTGGCGTACATGGTGATGAACAGGTTGGGCAGGTAACCCAGCACCATCAGGGTGTTGACCAGCCCACCGAGCAGAAACGCGGTCCAGGCAATGATGAACCAGCGCGCCACGCGCAAGCCACGTACCCAGGCATACAAGCCGGCGGCAAAGATGCTTACGGTGAACAGCAAAGCCAGTACCGTGGCCATGCGCAAGGCGATGCCGTAGCGCATGCTCACCGACAGCACCATCACCAGCACGCCACCCAGCATCAGGAACTGCAGCAGCCGGTCCAGGCCGCGGCTGATATTGCCCAACTGCAGGAAGTGACGTGCGAACTGGCAACCGAACAGGCCCGCAGCGCCAATGAACAAAGGCGTTGCGGCGTTGGCCCACCACGGGCTGTCCGGCCAGAAATAGGCGACTCCCGCCCCGTTGACCGAAACCTGATAAAGGCCGAACGAGGCAATGTAGAGGATGTAGTAGAGGTAACTGACGTCACGCACGCTGAGGTAGATGAACAGGTTGTACACCGCCATCACCAGCAGCACGCCGTAGATCATGCCCAGCACATAAAGGCGGGTCGGCTGATCTTCCATGTAGGCCTCGGCGGACCACAACGCCAGCGGTGCCTGCACCGAACCCTGACTGTGCAGGCGCAGGTAGGCGGTGGTCGACTGCCCCGGCTGCAGGGGTAGTTCAAACAGGTAATTGTTCTGGCGTATCTGGCGGCTGTCGTAGGGCAAGGCGTCGCCGGTACGCTGGGCCAGGCGGAACTCGCCATCGCTGCCCGGCAAGTACAGCTCGATATGGTCCATAGGCGGGTATGCCAGCTCCAGCAACCACTGACGTGGCAATGCATTGGCAGAGGCGACGTAGTGCAGGTCGACCTTGAGCCAGAACACCGAATTCGAGTAGCCGGCGTTCAGCACATCCTCGCGATGCGTGCGGAAACGGCTGGCGAAAATGGGCGCGCTGACCTGGGCGATGCTGGCGCTGCCATCACGGTCCTCGTAGACCTGCATGACTTTGCCCAATGGAAGGTGCCGGGTCGCCTCGTCGAATTCGACGGCTCCAGCCAGCGCGGGCAGCAAGCCCAGAAGCATGATCAGCAAATAGCGCATACAGCCCCAGCATGGCCTGTCCGGTCGCGTCGCGATGGCCTCCAATCCTTTTGAGACGACGAAATCCGGCAGAGCCCGTTTGTCGAGTTATCCGAGCACTCTAGCATAGCTTTCAACCCTGGCGATGGGCCACTTCAATTTTTGGGTAAAAGCCTCTAAATCAATGCTTTCAGAGGTAATTGCCAATAAAATTTGACCGCTCGATCAACAAATCTCGTTTGTAGGACGATCCGCACAAATGGGTTTGGTGGTAAGCTCGCCGACCATGAATACCTACAGCTCCCGCCCCGTTGTCCTCTGTCTCTCCGGCCACGACCCAAGTGGCGGCGCCGGCTTGCAGGCAGATATCGAAGCCCTGATCGCCCAAGGCTGTCACGCTGCACCTACCGTGACCGCCCTGACCGTGCAGGATACCGTCAACGTTTCCGACTTCCGCGTGCTCGACCGCGAATGGGTCCTGGCCCAGGCCAATGCCGTGCTGGCCGACTCCACGGTCGCCGCCGTGAAGCTGGGCATGCTCGGCTCGATCGGCATGGTCGACACCGTCGCCGAGCTGCTCAGTGCCCACCCGCACCTGCCGCTGGTCTGCGACCCGGTGCTGCGTGCCGGTGGCGGTGGCCGCCTGGGCAAGGACGAAGTTGGCTATGCCCTGCGCGAACGCCTGCTGCCGCTGGCGACCATCGCCACGCCGAACCTGCCAGAAGCGCGCATCCTCGCCGAACTGCCTGACGGCACTGCCGACGAGTGTGCCGAAAAACTGTTGCCGTTCTGTAGACACCTGCTGATTACCGGTGGTCACGGCGACGAGGACGAAATCCACAACCGCCTGTACAGCCGCGACGGCCAGAGCCACACCTGGACCTGCCAGCGCCTGCCGGGCAGCTATCATGGCTCGGGCTGCACCCTGGCCAGCGCCCTGGCCGGTCGCCTGGCCCTTGGCGAGCAACTGCAAAGCGCGGTGAAAAGCGCCCTGGATTACACCTGGCGCACCCTGCGCGACGCCGAGCAGCTGGGCAAAGGCCAGTTCGTCCCGCGCCGCCTGCCCCTGGATTTCTGCTCCTGATACGAGGCTTTCAATGAAGCTACGCGGTCTGTACGCAATCACCGACAGCCAGCTGCTCGCCGGCCGTTTCCTGTCCCACGTCGAAGCCGCGCTGGAAGGCGGGGTGTGCCTGCTGCAGTACCGCGACAAGAGCGACGACGCCGCCCGCCGGTTGCGCGAGGCCGAAGCGCTGATGAAGCTTTGCGAGCGTTATGGCACACAACTGATCATCAACGACGATGCCGAACTGGCCGCGCGCCTGGGTGTCGGCGTGCACCTGGGCCAGACCGATGGCCCGCTGACACCGGCTCGCGCGCTGCTCGGCCGCCAGGCAATCATCGGCTCGACCTGCCACGCAAACCTCGAGCTGGCCGCCCAGGCCGCCAGCGAAGGTGCCAGCTACGTGGCCTTCGGCCGCTTCTTCAATTCCGTCACCAAACCGGGTGCGCCGGCCGCCAACGTCGACCTGCTGGAGCAGGCCCGTGCCCAGGTGAAACTGCCGATCGCCGTGATCGGTGGTATCACCCTCGACAACGCCGCCCCGCTGATCGCCCATGGTGCCGACCTGCTGGCGGTGATCCACGGCCTGTTCGGTGCCGACAGCGCGCAGGAAGTCACCCGCCGCGCCCGCGCCTTCAACGCCCTGTTCGCTTCCTGATTTCGAGAGAAGATCCCATGTCCCGTTCCGAAGACCTGTTCGCCAAAGCCCAGAAACACATCCCAGGCGGCGTCAACTCGCCGGTCCGCGCTTTCAAGAGCGTCGGCGGCACTCCGCTGTTCTTCAAGCATGCCGAAGGTGCCTACGTCGTCGACGAAGATGACAAGCGCTACGTCGACTATGTCGGCTCGTGGGGCCCGATGATTCTCGGCCACGGGCACCCGGAAGTACTGGACGCCGTGCGTAACCAGTTGCAGCACGGACTGTCCTATGGCGCGCCGACTGCGATGGAGACCGAGATGGCCGACCTGGTCTGCTCGCTGGTGCCATCGATGGAAATGGTACGCATGGTCAGCTCCGGCACCGAAGCGACCATGAGCGCCATCCGTCTGGCCCGTGGCTATACCGGCCGTGACGCCATCATCAAGTTCGAAGGCTGCTACCACGGGCACTCCGACAGCCTGCTGGTAAAAGCCGGTTCCGGCCTGCTGACTCAAGGCGTGCCGAGCTCGGCAGGCGTACCGGCGGACTTCGCCAAGCACACCCTGACCCTGCCGTTCAACGATATCGCCGCCGTCGAGAAGACCCTGGCCGAGGTCGGCCAGACCGTGGCCTGCATCATCGTCGAACCGGTGGCTGGCAACATGAACTGCGTGCCACCGGCGCCTGGCTTCCTCGAAGGCCTGCGCGAGCAGTGCGACAAGCATGGCGTGGTGCTGATTTTTGACGAAGTGATGACCGGTTTCCGCGTTTCGCTGGGCGGCGCCCAGGGTTACTACGGGATCAAGCCGGACCTGTCGACCTTCGGCAAGATCGTCGGTGGTGGCATGCCGGTGGGCTGCTTCGGCGGCAAACGCGAAATCATGGGCTGCATCGCCCCGTTGGGCCCGGTCTATCAGGCCGGTACGCTGTCGGGCAACCCGCTGGCAATGGCCGCTGGCCTGACCACCCTTAAGCTGATCAGCCGCCCTGGCTTCCATGACGAATTGAGCGCCTTTACCAGCCGTATGCTCGACGGCCTGCAGCAGCGCGCCGATGCCGCGGGCGTGCCGTTCGTCACCACACAGGCGGGCGCCATGTTCGGCCTGTATTTCAGTGGTGCCGACGACATCGTCACCTTCGACGATGTGATGGCCAGCGACGCCGAGCGCTTCAAGCGCTTCTTCCACCTGATGCTCGACGGTGGCGTGTACCTGGCGCCGAGTGCGTTCGAGGCGGGCTTCACGTCGATCGTCCATGGGGAGAAAGAGCTGCAGATCACCTTGGATGCTGCTGAAAAGGCCTTCGCCGCACTGAAGTAATGCAATAACTGTGTCGGCCTCTTCGCGGGCAAGTCGAGGCGCCGAACCGCCGCTCCCACAGAGGCCGGCACAGGCAATAAAAGGTCCTGCACAATCAGTTATCCTCCCCACCCGGACAGAATTTCGCGTAAAACTTTGTAAGGTTGGCGCTGCTTATCCCATAATGTGCCACCAGAGACATTGGCCGCAGCTTTGCAGAGGTAAGTCGATCCCCATGAACCGCACCGGCCGCGCCCTGACCTTGGGCTGCCTGTTGCTTCTTCAGCCCCTGCTGGCCCTGGCGGAGGGCGGTAACTCGTTGCTGATTCCGGCAACGGGGCGCTGCACGCTCAATGTTCAGCCAGAAGACCTGCAGAACGCGCTGAAAGCCTGCGAGGAAACAGCGGCGACCGGGGACGCCCAGGCACAGTTCGAGCTGGGCGAGTATTACTACACGCTGACGCCGAAAGACCTGAAAAAGGCCCTGGACTGGTTCGAAAAGGCCTCGCTGCAAGGCCACGCCGAAGCCCAGTACCGCCTTGGCGCCATGTTCTTCCATGGCGAAGGGGTCAAGGCCAACAACGTGCAGGCCTATATCCTGCTGAAGATGGCCGCGGTGAACGGCGCCGAAGATGCGCTGGACATGGCCGACGAAGTCTCCGAGCAGATGCCGCGCGACGAACTGGAGCACGCCACCCAGGTACTCGGCCAGATCTTCCGTAAATACCTGCTCGAACTGCAGAACGCCGAAGGGCGCACGCCGTTCTCGCCACTCCCCTGAGCCTTACTTCTCCGGCATCGGCATGGGGAACGGCATCACGTTGCCGCTGGCCTTGGCCTCGCTGATCTTGGCCGTACCCAGGCGTTCTACCTCATCGATGCGCACGATCGAATGCATCGGCACGAAGCTGCGGATCACCCCTTCGAACTGGTTCTTGAGTTTTTCTTCGCTCGGGTCGACCACCACCTGGGTGCGCTCGCCGAAAACGAACGCTTCGATTTCCAGAAAACCCCACAGGTCGCTCTGGTAGATCTGCTTGGCATACATCTCGAAGACCTGCCCCTGGTTGAGGAAGATCACTTTATAAATGGCGGGTTCGCGTTTGCTCATGTTCGGCGGGTTAACACATGCGTAAGAAATGGCGCGCATGATACCTGTTCCGGCCGCTTCGCGGGCAAACCCGCTCCCACAGGTTATCCGCAGCCCTCAGGGTGGCGCAGTAGCTGCGGGAGCAGGCTTGCCCGCGAAGGGGCCGGAACAGGCAGTACAGACCGTTGAACGTTTCAGTGCTTTCGCCACTGCCCTTCAAGGGTTATTCTTGAGTTCAACTCCATCGCCGTCGAGCGGCTAAAAACGACCTTGAACGCACCCATACAACCCCATCGCTTCATCCTCGAACCCTTCGAGGCCCACCGTTTCGCCAACTTGTGCGGCCAGTTCGACGAGCACCTGCGCCTGATCGAACAACGCCTGGCTATCGAAATCCGCAACCGCGGCAACCAATTCGAGCTGATCGGCGAACCCAAGACCACTTCCGCTGCAGAGCAACTGTTGCGCCGCCTCTATCGCGAGACCAAGGCCAACGACCTGTCGCCAGAAACCGTGCACCTGTATCTGCAGGAGTCGACGGTCGAAAACATCGACAATCCGGCAGTCAACGAGGTCAGCGTCTCGCTGCGCACACGCAAGGGCAATATTCGCCCGCGCGGCGTCAACCAGCAGCGCTACGTCAAGGAAATCCTGGCCAACGACATCAATTTCGGCATCGGCCCGGCCGGTACCGGCAAGACCTACCTTGCCGTAGCCTGCGCCGTCGATGCCTTGGAGCGCGAGCAGGTTCGCCGCATCCTGCTGGTCCGCCCGGCAGTCGAGGCGGGCGAAAAGCTCGGCTTCCTGCCGGGTGACCTGGCACAGAAGATCGACCCGTACCTGCGCCCGCTGTACGACGCGCTGTACGAAATGCTCGGCTTCGAGCACGTGGCCAAGCTGATCGAGCGCCAGGTGATCGAGATCGCCCCGCTGGCCTACATGCGTGGCCGCACTCTGAACAACAGCTTCATCATCCTCGACGAGAGCCAGAACACCACCCTCGAGCAGATGAAGATGTTCCTTACCCGCATCGGCTTCGGCTCGACAGCGGTGATCACCGGCGACATCACCCAGGTCGACCTGCCACGTGGCACCAAGTCGGGCCTGGCCCATGTGATCGAGGTGCTCAGGGACGTACCGGGTATCAGTTTTACCCACTTCCAACCCAAAGATGTGGTTCGTCACCCACTGGTACAGCGTATCGTCGAAGCCTACGACCGTTTCGAAGCCCGTCAAGCCAAGCCTGAGGCCAGCAACAAAGATGCTTGAACTTGACCTGCAACGGGCCACGGATGCCGCCGCCCCTGACGATGCTGCTTTCCGCCGCTGGTGCGAACTGGCATTGCGCCAGCGCACGGCCGACTCGGAAATGACCATCCGTCTGGTCGACGAAGCCGAAGGCCGCGAACTCAACCACACCTACCGGCACAAGGACTACGCGACCAATGTGCTGTCGTTCCCGGCCGATGTACCCGACAACCTGCTCGACATTCCGCTGCTGGGCGACCTGGTGATCTGCGTGCCGGTGGTAGAGCGCGAGGCCGCCGAACAGGGTAAATCGCTGGAAGCGCACTGGGCGCACCTGGTCATCCACGGCTGCCTGCACCTGCTCGGCTACGACCACATCGATGACGATGAGGCCGAGGAAATGGAAGCGCTGGAACGGGAATTGCTGGCAGAACTGGGTCACCCCGACCCCTACGCCGACGATGAAAACGAACTTCTCACACACTGATACACCAAGGATCACGAGAACCGCCATGAGCGAAGATCGATCGAGCAACGGGCAGAAGTCCTGGCTGGGTAAACTGACCCAGGCTTTTGCCCATGAGCCGAAAAACCGCCAGGAGCTCCTTGAGCTGCTGCGCGAAGCCCATCAGAACAAGCTGCTCGACAGCGAAGCGCTGACCATCGTCGAAGGTGCCATCCAGGTCGCCGACCTGCAGGTTCGCGACATCATGGTCCCGCGCTCGCAGATGATCAGCATCAAGGCGACCCAATCGCCGCGCGAGTTCCTTCCGGCCGTCATCGACGCCGCCCACTCGCGTTACCCGGTGATCGGCGAAAGCCATGACGATGTGCTCGGGATCCTGCTGGCCAAGGACCTGCTGCCGCTGATCCTCAAAGAGAACGGCGACAGCTTCAACATCAAGGACCTGCTGCGCCCGGCCACTTTCGTGCCGGAGTCCAAGCGCCTGAATGTGCTGCTGCGCGAGTTCCGCGCCAACCACAACCACATGGCCATCGTCATCGACGAATACGGCGGCGTGGCAGGCCTGGTGACCATCGAAGACGTGCTGGAACAGATCGTCGGTGACATCGAGGACGAGCATGACGTCGAGGAAGACAGCTACATCAAGCCGTTGCCAAGTGGCGACTTCCTGGTCAAGGCGCTGACCCCGATCGACAACTTCAACGAGTTCTTCGACAGCGAGTTCTCGGATGACGAGTTCGACACTGTCGGCGGCCTGGTGATGAGTGCCTTCGGCCACCTGCCCAAGCGCAACGAGACCACCGAGATCGGCGCCTACAAGTTCCGTATTCTCAATGCCGACAGCCGGCGGATACACTTGCTGCGCCTGACTCCGATCACCCGCTAAGGACAAACATGCGTTGGATCACCCGCCCCGGCTGGCCCGGTAACCTGCTGGCCCTGGCGGCCGGCGCATCGACCCTCCTGGCCCTGGCGCCGTTCGACATCTGGCCACTGGCCCTGCTGTCCATCGCCCTGCTCTACCTCGGCCTGCGCGAGCTCAGCCCGCGCCAGGCCATGTGGCGTGGCTGGTGGTTCGGCTTCGGCCTCTACGGCGCAGGCACCTGGTGGATCTACGTCAGCATGAACACCTACGGCGGCGCCTCGCCGCTGTTGGCGATCGTCTTGCTGCTGGCGTTCTTCGCCGCCCTCGCCTGGTTCTTCGCCTTGCCCACCTGGTTGTGGGCGCGCTGGTTCAGGCGTAATGAGGCGCCCCTGGCCGACGCCCTTTGCTTCGCCGCCCTATGGCTGTTGCAAGAGGCCTTCCGTGGCTGGTTCCTCACCGGTTTCCCTTGGCTATATGCCGGTTACAGCCAGCTGGATGGCCCGCTCGCAGGCCTGGCGCCGCTGGGCGGTGTGTGGCTGATCTCCTTCACCCTGGCGCTGAGTGCCGCGCTGCTGTGCAACCTGCACCGCCTGCGCGAACGCCCATCATTCCTCGCGGTCGCTGCGGTATTGCTGCTGGCGCCCTGGGTGATCGGCACGGCCCTCAAAGGCCACGCCTGGACCACGCCTGCCGGCGACCCACTCAAGGTCGCGGCCCTGCAGGGTAATGTCGAACAAGACCTGAAGTGGGACCCGGCGCACATTGATGCGCAGCTGGCGTTGTACCGCGACATGAGTTTCAGCTCCCGGCCTGTCGACCTGCTGGTGTGGCCGGAAACTGCCGTACCAGTGCTCAAGGACCAGGCACAGGGTTATATCGACGTGATGGGGCGCTTTGCCGCCGACCGGCATTCAGCGCTGATCACCGGCGTGCCGGTGCGTGAAGTGGTGCATCATCAGCGCCGCTACTACAACGGCGTCACCGTGACCGGCGAAGGCGACGGTACCTACCTCAAGCAGAAACTGGTGCCGTTCGGCGAGTATGTGCCCCTGCAGGACATGCTTCGCGGTGCGATCGAGTTCTTCAACCTGCCGATGTCGGACTTTGCCCGCGGCCCCGCGGACCAGCCACTGCTGCAGGCCAAGGGTTACCAGATTGCGCCGTTCATCTGCTACGAAGTGGTCTACCCCGAGTTCGCTGCAGGCCTGGCAGCACGCAGCGACCTGCTGCTGACCATCAGCAACGACACCTGGTTCGGTACCTCGATCGGCCCACTGCAGCACCTGCAGATGGCACAGATGCGTGCATTGGAGGCCGGCCGCTGGATGATCCGCGCCACCAACAACGGCGTGACGGCACTGATCGACCCGTTTGGCCGGATCACCGCAGAGGTGCCGCAGTTCCAGCGCGCAGTGCTGTATGGCGAAGTGGTGCCGATGCAGCAGCTGACGCCTTACCTGCAGTGGCGGTCGTGGCCGCTGGCTATTCTCTGTGTGCTGTTGCTGGGCTGGGCGTTGCTGGCCGGCAGGATTGCAAAAACAGTCTGAGCCGCCGCACACCGAGCGTGTAGGAGCGGCCCTTTCGCGACACAAGGCTGCTCCTACAACAACCACGCAGGCCGCGAGTCAGTAAAACAACCGATACCCCACCCATCCAGCCGCTTCATTGAGCAACTGGCCGCTCTGCCACATGGCTCGGCTCTCCGGCAGCAACCCGCCGAACGGCCGCGCATGATCGCGCCCCAAGAACCCGACCGGCGCTGGCACCACCTCAAACCCGGCCCGCTCGAAGCTCCAGCGCGAGCGCTGCATGTGCCACGCCTGAGTCACCAGCACCACCCGGCGTATGCCCAACGGCTGCAACACTTTGGCGCTCAACTGGGCATTTTCCCAAGTCGTGCGGCTGGCCTCTTCCTTCCACTTCACCTGCACCGCGAAATCCTCGCGAAGGCGGTCCGCCATCAGCTGCGCCTCGCTTGGCGGCGTACCGTAATGCAAGCCACCACTGGTCAGCACTGGCAACCCCGAGGCTTTCGCCAGCCGCGCGGCAAAACGCATGCGCTCGAGTGCAGTAGCCGTGGGCTGATCACCACCACCCCAGGCCGGATCGCCCCGCTCACGCCCAGCACCCAGCACGACGATGGCATCCGCCCTGCTGGCCAAGCCCGCCCAGTCGCTTGTCGGCAAAGGCGGCACGGTCTCCAGCAGGTGGGCAGACTGCTGCACCACCAGCGGCAAGCTCATCAACCACAGGCCACCCAACCCCATGGCAAAACACAGTGCAGCCAGCTGCGGCCGGCGGCGGCGCAACCACCACGCCGCAAGCAGCAGCAGAAACAGGATGCCAGGCGGCATCAGCCATTGTTTGATGAAAAAACGGATCGGCATCGACACACCTCCATGGAAGGCGTGCAGCCTATAGAGGATCGGCGCCGGTCAACAAGTGTGAACCGGCGCCGATCGTGGGAAGTGTGTTGTAGAACCGGCGCGCTAAGCCAGCGCCTGGCGTCCTGAACGGCTAGCGATGCGGCAGCGTCCTGGATCTCGCCGAGTTGGCGGGGCGTTTCTTGTCCTTGAGCCAGATAATCTTGGCCGTTGCCGGTTCCGCTTGTGGGAAACTTCCGGCGCAGGCATTGCGGCGTTCCGGGAGGGAATCCAGGTAAGCCTTGATCACTTCGAACTCTGCATGGCTCAGGCCACGCAACTCCAGCTCGGCTGGCATCTCGTCGCGTAATCTCACCGAGGTTCTGGCGACTTCCAGTGCCAGGCCAAGACGGTCGATCAGGCGTTCGTAAAGCTCCGGTTTGCTTGCGGGTAGCTGCGTCTCTCCCATCCGTTCACCTCATTGAAGATAAAGAATATCTCCCCCCACACCTGAGCTTAGCGTCGCTGCAAAAAGCAGCCAGATGCCGCGACCAGCGGGCATTCGCAATCAAGGTTTCCCACGATACGCAGCGCTGCTGTATGCTACGGCGTTCACTCTAAATGACACCGGAGTGCCGGACGCAGCGAGGTTCCGCTGCCTGGAACAAGGTCTCTTCTCTCTCAGCAAAAAGTAGCCATGCACGAACAATACACGCCCCGTGATATCGAAGCCGCCGCCCAGAACTTCTGGGACGAGCAACAATCGTTCGCTGTTACCGAACAGCCAGGCAAAGATACCTACTATTGCCTATCGATGTTCCCGTACCCGAGCGGCAAGCTACACATGGGCCACGTGCGTAACTACACCATCGGCGACGTGATTGCCCGCTACCAGCGCATGCTGGGCAAAAACGTCCTGCAGCCGATGGGCTGGGACGCTTTCGGCATGCCCGCGGAAAACGCGGCGATGAAGAACAACGTCGCCCCGGCCAAGTGGACATACGAAAACATCGACTACATGAAGACCCAGCTCAAGAGCCTGGGCCTGGCCATCGACTGGGCACGTGAAGTCACCACCTGCAAGCCGGACTACTACCGCTGGGAACAGTGGCTGTTCACCCGCCTGTTCGAAAAAGGCATCATCTACCGCAAGAACGGGACCGTGAACTGGGACCCGGCCGATCAGACCGTACTGGCCAACGAGCAGGTCATCGACGGCCGCGGCTGGCGTTCGGGCGCGCTGATCGAGAAGCGCGAAATCCCGATGTACTACTTCCGCATCACCGACTACGCCGACGAGCTGCTGGAAAGCCTCGACGAGCTGCCGGGCTGGCCTGAGCAGGTCAAGACCATGCAGCGCAACTGGATCGGCAAGTCGCGCGGCATGGAAGTGCAGTTCCCGTTCGACCAGGCCAGCATCGGCCACGAAGGCACCCTGAAGGTCTTCACCACACGCCCGGACACCCTGATGGGCGCCACCTATGTCGCGGTTGCTGCAGAGCACCCGCTGGCCACCCAGGCCGCCCAGGGCAACCCGGCGCTGCAGGCGTTCATCGACGAATGCAAGAGCGGCAGCGTGGCCGAGGCCGACATGGCCACCCAGGAGAAGAAGGGCATGCCCACTTCCCTGTTCGTCGAGCACCCGCTGACCGGCGAGAAGCTGCCCGTGTGGGTCGCCAACTATGTGCTGATGCACTACGGCGATGGCGCCGTAATGGCGGTGCCGGCCCACGACGAGCGCGACTTCGAGTTCGCCCACAAGTACAACCTGCCGTTCAAGGCCGTGGTACGCACCAGCGCGGGCGATGACGTTGGCAACGAGTGGCTGGCCGCCTATGGCGAGCATGGCCAGCTGATCAACTCCGCCGAGTTCGACGGCCTGGACTTCGCCGGCGCCTTCGACGCCATCGAAGCTGCCCTGATCCGCAAGGAGCTGGGTAAATCGCGCACCCAGTTCCGCCTGCGCGACTGGGGTATCAGCCGCCAGCGTTACTGGGGCTGCCCGATCCCGATCATCCACTGCCCGTCGTGCGGCGACGTGCCAGTACCAGAAGACCAGCTGCCGGTCACACTGCCGGAAAACGTGGTGCCGGACGGCGCCGGTTCGCCGTTGGCGCGCATGCCTGAGTTCTACGAGTGCAGCTGCCCGAAATGCGGTGCCGCGGCCAAGCGCGAAACCGACACCATGGACACCTTCGTGGAATCGTCCTGGTACTTCGCCCGTTACGCTTCGCCGAACTATGAAGGTGGCATGGTCGACCCGAAAGCGGCCAACCACTGGCTGCCGGTCGACCAGTACATCGGTGGTATCGAGCACGCGATCCTGCACCTGCTGTACGCGCGCTTCTTCCACAAGCTGATGCGTGACGAGGGCCTGGTCACCTCCAACGAGCCGTTCAAGAACCTGCTGACCCAGGGCATGGTGGTCGCCGAGACCTACTACCGTGTAGCCAGCAACGGCGGCAAGGACTGGTTCAACCCGGCCGACGTCGAAATCGAGCGCGATGCCAAGGCCAAGATCATCGGTGCACGCCTGAAGACCGATGGCCTGCCGGTGGAAATCGGCGGTACCGAGAAGATGTCGAAGTCGAAGAACAACGGCGTCGACCCACAATCGATGATCGACCAGTACGGCGCCGACACCTGCCGCCTGTTCATGATGTTTGCCTCGCCACCTGATGCGAGCCTGGAGTGGTCCGACTCCGGTGTCGAGGGTGCCAGCCGCTTCCTGCGCCGCGTATGGCGCCTGGCCCAGGCTCACGTCGCCCAGGGCCTGCCGGGCAAGCTGGATGTCGCCGCCCTGGACGACGCGCAAAAGGTCATCCGCCGCGCCATCCACGCTGCGATCAAGCAGGCCAGCACCGACGTGGGCCAGTTCCACAAGTTCAACACCGCCATCGCCCAGGTGATGACCGTGATGAACGTGCTGGAAAAGGCCCCGCAGGCCAGCGAGCAGGACCGTGCCTTGCTGCAGGAAGGCCTGGAAGCCGTGACCCTGCTGCTCGCGCCGATCACGCCGCACATTTCCCACGAGCTGTGGAAACAGCTGGGCCACGACCAGGCTGTCATCGACGCTGGCTGGCCGGCGGTCGACGAGAGCGCCCTGGTGCAGGACAGCATCACCTTGGTGGTGCAGGTCAATGGCAAGCTGCGCGGGCAGGTGGAAATGCCTGCCGCAGCCAGCCGTGAGGAAATCGAAGCCGCTGCCCGCAGCAACGAAAACGTCCTGCGCTTCATTGATGGCCTGACCATCCGCAAGGTCATCGTGGTACCGGGCAAACTGGTCAACATCGTCGCCAACTGATGGCAACGCCCACCCGCGGCCTCTGCGGGTGGGCGGTATCGGCCCACAAGGGAGCAACAACATGATCAAACGCAATCTGCTGGTAATGGGCCTGGCTGTGCTGCTCAGCGCCTGCGGTTTCCAGCTGCGCGGCACCGGCACCAACGAGCTGAGCGTCAAGGAAATGGACGTCAGCGCACGCAACGCCTATGGCCCGACCCTGGTTCAACTGCGCCAAGTGCTTGAGAACAGTGGCGTCAATGTGCACGCCGGCGCACCTTATCGACTGGTGCTGACCAACGAGCAGGAAAACTCGCGTTCGGCGAGCTACGCAGCCGGCAATGCTACTGCCGAGTACGAGCTCACCACCACGCTCAATTACAGCATCCTGGGCCTTAACAACCTCGAGCTGCTGAGCGACAAGGTAGAAGCACGCAAGATCTATGTGCGTGACGGCGGCAATATCACCGGCTCCGATCAGGAAGCCCAGCGTTCGCGCGAAGAAATGCGTCGCGATCTGGTGCAGTCGCTGGTCACTCGCCTGCAGATGTTGACCCCATCCCAACTCGACGAGCTGCAACGCAAAGCCGACGCACGCGCCAAGGCTGAAGCCGACGCGCTGGAGGCCGCACGCCGCCAGCAGGCGGAAACGCCGCAGCAGTCACCTATGGAAATCCCGGGCAACTAAGCCCGAGCGGGGCACTTCGGTGCCCCGCCTGCTCCCATGAAGCTCGCCCCCGCCCAACTCAACAAGCACCTGCAAGGCAGCCTGGCCCCGGTCTACGTGGTCAGTGGCGATGACCCGCTGCTGTGCCAGGAAGCCGCCGACGCCATCCGCAATGCGGCCCGCCAGCAAGGCTTCGACGAGCGCCAGGTATTCAGTGCCGACGCCAACTTCGACTGGGGTACCCTGCTGCAAGCGGGTGCCAGCCTGTCGCTGTTCGCCCAGCGGCGCCTGCTGGAGCTGCGCCTGCCGTCGGGCAAGCCCGGTGACAAAGGGGCTGCGGCGCTCATGGAGTATTGCGCCAGACCTGCCGACGACACTCTGCTGCTGATCAGCCTGCCCAAGCTCGATGGCAGTGCACAGAAGACCAAGTGGGGCAAGGCACTGATCGAAGGCGCCCACTGTCAGTTCATCCAGATCTGGCCGGTGGATACCCAGCAGTTACCGCAGTGGATCAACCAGCGCCTGTCCCAGGCCGGGCTGTCGGCCCAACGCGATGCCGTCGACCTGATCGCCGCGCGGGTCGAAGGCAACTTGCTGGCCGCAGCCCAGGAGATCGAAAAGCTCAAGCTGCTGGCTGACGGCAACCAGATCACCGTCGAGACAGTGCAGGCTGCGGTTGCCGACAGCGCGCGCTTCGATGTCTTCGGGCTGGTTGACGCCATCCTCAATGGCGAAGCAGCGCACGCCTTGCGCATGCTCGAAGGCTTGCGCGGCGAGGGTGTGGAACCGCCGGTGATTCTCTGGGCCCTGGCCCGCGAGTTGCGCCTGCTGGCCGGCCTGGCCCAGCAATTTTCCCAGGGTGTACCGCTGGACAAAGCCTTCAGCCAGGCTCGACCACCGGTCTGGGACAAGCGCCGACCACTGGTCAGCAAGGCTCTGCAGCGCCTCTCGGCGCAGCGCTGGGCACAGTTGCTGCAAGATGCCCAGCGTATCGATGCACAGATCAAGGGGCAGGCCGAGGGGTCGCCCTGGACCGGGTTGTCTCGCTTGTCGCTATTGATGGCAGGGCAAAGACTGGTGCTGCCTGCAGAATAGCCGGGGCTGCCATAAACACAATCAATTGGCTCCATCACCTTCCCAGGCCTAAAGTGCGCCCCGAAAGCCCCCAAGCCAGGAACCCCGCCATGAGCAAAAAGCCGAAAAAGCACGGCCCGAACAAGGCCAAGTCGATCATTGCCCAACCCCTCTTCCGCTGCCGCCAGGAGCGACCAGACAAGGGCAAAGGCAGCTACCGCCGCGAAGCCTTCCAATCGAGAGATTGGGAGGCTTCTTACTTTTTGGCCGCATGAAAGCATCGCAAGCGCAGGCATGGTATGGTCGGCACCTGACCTGCAATTCTGGATCTGTGCATGCTCTTGAGTCTTCTCCCCCGTTGGAAATCCCGCCAGCTACTCGCGGCCTCCAGCTTCATCCTGCTCGTCGCCTGCGCGGAAAAACCCACCGCCGCCGACGCCCTGCCGCTGGCACCCGCCCAGCCCGCGCCGGTAGTGACCCTGCCCAGCGCCACGCCTGACGTCAGCACCGAAATCCAGCCCCTGCAGACCTTTGCCGAATGGCAGGCGAACTTCCGCCTGCAGGCGCTCCAGGCCGGCATCGCGCCAAGCACCTTCGACCGCGCGTTCCTCGGCGTCACGCCAGACATGGACGTGATCAAGGCCGACCGCAGCCAACCCGAATTCACCCGCCCGGTGTGGGAATACCTTGATGGCGCCCTGTCGCCCCTGCGCGTGCGCAACGGCAAGAAACTGCTGGAACAGAACGCCGAGTTGCTCACCCGCATCGAACAGCGCTATGGCGTCGACCGCCAGGCGCTGGTCGCGGTGTGGGGCATGGAAAGCAACTTTGGCCAGTTCCAAGGCAGCAAGTCGGTGATCCGCTCGCTGGCCACCCTTGCCTATGAAGGCCGTCGCCCACAGTTCGCCCAGGACCAGCTGATCGCCGCCCTGCAGATCATCCAGCATGGCGACATCCAGCCTGAGGCCATGCGTGGTTCGTGGGCCGGCGCCATGGGCCAGACCCAGTTCATCCCGACCACCTACAACACCCATGCGGTGGATTTCGACGGTGATGGCCGTCGGGATATCTGGAACAGCACCCCCGACGCATTGGCATCGACTGCACATTACCTGCAGAGCTCTGGCTGGAAGCATGGCCAGCCGTGGGGCTTCGAGGTGCAAGTACCGGCAGGCTTCGACTATTGGCAGGCCGACGGCACGTTGCGCAAACCGGTTTACGAATGGCTGCAGATGGGCGTGAAGCTACCTGCGGGTACCCAGCTGCCGGCCGGCAGCAACCAGTTGTCGGCTGCCCTGCTGTTACCGGCCGGCGCTCGTGGGCCGGCATTCCTGGTACTGGACAACTTCCGCGCCATTCTCAAGTACAACAACTCGTCGTCCTATGCGCTGGCGGTGAGCCTGCTGGGTGATCGCTTCTCGGGCTGGGGTTTCATCAGCGGCAGCTGGCCGAAGGAAGACCTGCCGCTCAGTCGCAGCGAGCGGATGGAGCTGCAGAGCTTGCTGAATGCCAAGGGGCATGAGGCGGGCAACCCGGATGGCATCATCGGGGCCAATACCCGCAAGGCGATTCGCAATGCCCAGCAGGGGCTGGGGTGGCCGGCAGATGGCTACCCGACCCACAAGCTACTCGATAGCCTGCGTCAGCGCTGATGCCATTGGGGCCGCTTTGCGGCCCTATCCGACCGGTCCGGCGCCCCGCTCCTACAGGTCACGCGTTTCCTGTAGGAGCGGCCTTGCCGGGGCGCCGGACCGGTCGGAAAGGGCTGCGAAGCAGCCCGGCAGTTTCAAGCCCTGAACAGATCCTGCCCCAGCACCAGTGTCTGCTTCTCACTGTCCAGCCTCACCAAGGCCCCCAGCGGCAAACACACATTCGGATCACAATGCCCACTGCGCCACCCGGCCAGCACGGGCACACCCAGCGGCCCGAAGGTCTCTTCCAGCAGCGGCGCCAACGCCGCAACGCTAATTCCGGCAAAATCCCCTGCCAGCACACCCTTGATGCCTTCGAGCTTGCCTGCCAGGCGCAACTGGGTCAGCAATCTGTCCACCCGGTACAACGGCTCGTTGACGTCCTCGATGAACAGAATGCAGCCCCGCGTATCAATTTCCGCCACTGTCCCCAGCGTCGCCCCCAGCATCGACAGGTTGCCCCCCAGCAAGCGCCCGCTGGCAACGCCGGGCACCACGCAGCTCAAGGCGAAATCGGCCGGATGGACAATTTCCTCCCCCTCCCGCAAAAGCCCGCCCAATTGCACCAGCAGGGACGACTCGGTCGGCTGCAGCTTGGCACCCAACAGGTCGGCATTTAGCATCGCGCCGTGGAAGGTAATCAACCCGGTACGCTGGTAGATGGCCGTGTGCAACGCCGTGATGTCGCTGTATCCAACCAGCGGCTTGGGGTTGCGGCGGATCAAATCGAAGTCCAGCCGGTCGAGCAGACGCATGCTGCCATAACCACCGCGCATGCACAGAATTGCGTCGACAGCAGGGTCGGCAAAGGCCGCATGCAGATCCGCCAGGCGCTGTTCATCGCTACCAGCCAGGTAACCCTCGGCCTGATGAACGCCCGGGTAGATCCGGCAGCGGTAGCCTCGCTCGGCGAACCACTGGGCCGCCTTCTGCGCATCCAGGCGCGCCGGACCAGCCGGGGCGACGATGGCGAAGCAGGCACTGGCCGCCAGCGCCTTGGGCAAACGCGATTCCATGGTTTCAGCGCAATTCATCGCAGCTCCTTTCTATTCAGCAAAAACAAAAATGCCGATGCCGCCTCTCAGCGTGCATCGGCATGTTCAGCGAAGGCCCGGATCAGAGCTTGATCTTGGCTTCGTGAGCCTGCTGGTCGGCGTGGTAGGACGAACGCACCAACGGGCCGGAAGCGACGTTCTTGAAGCCCATCTTGTAGCCTTCCTCGGCGAACCAGGCGAAGGTATCCGGGTGGACGAAACGCTGCACCGGCAGGTGGCTGCGCGACGGCTGCAGGTACTGGCCAAGGGTCAGCATGTCGATGTCGTGCTCGCGCATGCGCTGCATCACTTCGATCACTTCCTCGTCGGTCTCGCCCAGGCCGAGCATCAGGCCCGACTTGGTCGGTACGTGCGGAACCATCTGCTTGAACTTCTGCAGCAGGTCCAACGACCAGTCGTAGTCCGAACCAGGACGCGCAGCCTTGTACAGGCGCGGTACGGTTTCCAGGTTGTGGTTGAACACATCTGGCGGCTCTTGCGCAGTGATTTCCAGGGCAACGTCCATACGGCCGCGGTAATCTGGCACCAGGGTCTCCAGTTGCACACCTGGCGACAATGCACGGATTTCACGAATGCAGTCGGCGAAGTGCTGGGCACCACCGTCACGCAGGTCGTCGCGGTCCACCGAAGTGATCACCACGTACTTCAGGCGCAGGTCGGCGATGGCCACCGCCAGGTTCTTCGGCTCGTCCAGGTCCAGCGGCTTCGGCCGGCCGTGGCCGACGTCGCAGAACGGGCAACGACGGGTGCAGATATCACCCATGATCATGAAGGTCGCAGTGCCACCGGAGAAGCACTCGCCCAGGTTCGGGCAGGACGCCTCTTCGCACACACTGTGCAGCTTGTGCTTGCGCAGCAGCTGCTTGATGCGGTCGACTTCTGGCGATACCGGGATGCGCACGCGGATCCAGTCAGGCTTTTTAGGCAGTTCGTCGGTGGGGATGATCTTTACCGGGATACGCGCGACCTTTTCGGCGCCACGCAGTTTTACCCCGGCTTCCACTTTCTTCGGCGCTGGGCGCGCGGTGGCATCCTGGGTAGGTATCAGGTTCGGCACGGCTTCTTGCACAGTTGTCATATTCAGTCGATTCCGCCCGTGAGGGTCGTCTGCTCAGCATAGTCGAGGTGCCTGACCAGCTGTCCGCGCAGCCTTGTCCTGACCTCGTCGAGTTCGATCGGGCCTGCCAGGTCGCGCAGCTGGGTCATGGCCAGCCCCGCATACCCACAGGGGTTGATTCGGCGGAATGGCGCGAGGTCCATGTCCACGTTCAGAGCAAGGCCGTGGAAGGAACGGCCATTGCGGATTCGCAGGCCGAGGGAGGCGATTTTCGCTCCGTCGACATAGACACCCGGCGCATCGGGCTTGGCCACGGCGCTGACGCCGTAGCTGGCGAGCAGGTCGATCAAGGTCTGCTCGATGCGGCTGACCAGCTCGCGCACGCCAAAACCCAGGCGGCGCACGTCCAGCAGCAGGTAGGCCACCAGCTGCCCGGGGCCATGGTAGGTCACCTGGCCACCGCGGTCGGTCTGCACCACCGGGATGTCGCCCGGTACCAACAGGTGCTCGGCCTTGCCAGCCTGGCCCTGGGTGAAGACCGCGGGATGCTCGACCAGCCAGATTTCGTCCTGGCTGTCCGGGCTACGCTGCTCGGTGAAGCGACGCATGGCCTCCAGCACCGGTTCATAGGGCTGCAGGCCAAGCTCGCGAATACCGAGGCAAAGGGACATCAGAGCACCATTTTCACGATGCCGGTGGCACGCAGGGCACTATTGATGTCATGCAGCTGGTTTTCGCTTTCGGCGACGATATGCAGCTGCACGGTGGTGTACTTGCCTTCCTTGCTCTGGCGCTCGGCCAGCGTGGAAAGGTCGACCTTGGCATGCTTGCTGAGGATCTCGATCACCGTGTCCTTGAAACCGACAACGGTGTCGCCGATTACCTTGATCGGGTAATCGGCGCAGGGGAATTCGATCTTGTGCGACTTTACGTCAGGTTCGCTCATGGCGGAAACGGCCTCGTAAGCCGTGGCAACAACAACGCCCCCGCAGGATGTGCGGGGGCTTGCAGGTCACGTATCAGTTGAACAACCCGTAGAAGAATAGACGGATGCTATCCCACATACGGCGGAAGAAACCACCTTCCTCGACGCCATCGAGGGCGATCAGGTCGGCGCTGTGAACCACGTTCTCGTCCAGTTTGACTTCCACTTTGCCGATCACGTCACCTTTGGCAATCGGTGCGGTGAGCTGCGGGTTCATGGTCATCGAAGCCTGCAGGCGCTTCAATTGGCCTTTAGGCATAGTCATGGTCAGGTCGTCTGCCAGGCCAGCCTTGACTTGGCTGGTCGCGCCCTTCCATACCGGTGCCTGGGTCAGCTCGGTGCCCTTCTGGTAGAAGGTCTGGGTTTCGAAGAAGCGGAAACCATAGGTCAGCAGCTTCTGGGTCTCGGCAGCGCGGGCTTGCTCGCTGTTGGTGCCGAACACCACGGCGATCAGGCGTTGGCCATCACGGACGGCCGAAGCCACCATGCAGTAGCCGGCTTCCTCGGTGTGGCCGGTTTTCAGACCGTCGACGGTCTTGTCACGCCACAGCAGCAGGTTGCGGTTCGGCTGCTTGATGTTGTTCCAGAAGAACTCTTTCTGCGAGTAGATGGCGTAGTGGGCCGGGTCGATGTTGATGATCGCACGGGCCAGCAGGGCCATGTCGTGAGCCGAGGAGTAGTGCTCCGGGTTCGGCAGGCCAGTCGGGTTCATGAAGTGGCTGTTGGACATGCCCAGTTCGGCAGCGGTCTTGTTCATCATGTCGGCGAAGGCATCTTCGCTGCCGGCGATATGCTCGGACAGGGCGACCGAGGCATCGTTGCCCGACTGGATGATGATGCCGTGCAGCAGGTCGCTGACGGTAACCTGGCTACCGACCTTGATGAACATGCGCGAACCACCGGTACGCCAGGCGTTCTCGCTGACGGTGACCGGGTCGTTCTCGCCAATCTGGCCACGACGGATGTCGACGGTGGCGATGTAGGCGGTCATCAGCTTGGTCAGGCTGGCTGGCGGCAGGCGCTCGTCACCGTTGTTCTCGACCAGCACGTTGCCGCTGGACGCGTCCATGAGTACGTAGGACTTGGCAGCCAGCTGCGGTGGTGCAGGCATCATCTGCTCTGCTGCGAAGGCAGCAGGCGTGAGCATCAGCAGTACGGGCAGGCAAAGTCGTTTGGCAAGGTTGGTGATGTTCATCCGTCTCTCGAAAATCGCTAATGGTCTGATGTTCCCTGGGCCACATCGTGTGCCCAGCGCCAGTCAGTCTAGTTTTAGTGGCCATGGCCGGCCCACCCCTGAACGGCTGAATCAGGGTGCGGCGTTATGCCGCTGCGGGCAAAAGCCGACATTGTACATGGCCGGGGCCGGCAATTCATGACAAAACCGACAGCTTGAGCGGCAAGTTTCCAGCTTCAAGCCACAAGAAAAAGCCAGCCCAGGATTGCGCCGCCCCTTCTTGCAACTTGCAGCTGCAAGCTTGCTGCTCAGACAGGTCAGTCTGTGACCAGCTTGGCCTGGCCAAGGTTCGCCAGGCGAATGCTGTTCTGTGCCTGCTGGATCTCGCCCTGGCTGCTGAACGGCCCCAGGCGCACGCGGTGCAGGGTTTGCTGGTTACGCACGATGGAGCTGATGAACACCGGTGCGCTGACCATGGTGCTCAGCTTGGAGCGCAGCAGTTCGGCGGCATCCGGGTTGGCGAAGGCGCCCACTTGAAGAACGTTGCCCCCGGTGTTGGCGGCCACACTGTTGCCGCCCACCTGCACCGGCACCACCGGCGCCGCGTGCTGCTGCGGCGGCGGGGTCCATTGCTCGACCCGCCCGGTGCTGGCCGGAATCGCCTGGGTCTGCGCGACCTGCGGCTCTTTGAGCATCAGCGGCGGCTGCTGGCCCTTTTGTGCCCACCATTGCTGCGGGTCGATGCCCTCGACCCGCACGTGCGCAGTACCGATCTCGGC
Organism: Pseudomonas sp. NBRC 111123; assembly: GCF_001320205.1. Lineage (NCBI taxonomy): Bacteria > Pseudomonadati > Pseudomonadota > Gammaproteobacteria > Pseudomonadales > Pseudomonadaceae > Pseudomonas > Pseudomonas sp. NBRC 111123. The sequence goes on along the minus strand of NZ_BCAZ01000006.1, from coordinate 9,728 downwards.
GTAGCCGAGCTTCTTCGCCGCGGCATAGGACAGGTCGATGATGCGGTCGGAATAGAACGGCCCACGGTCGTTGACCCGCAGAATCACACTGCGGCCGTTGGCCAGGTTGGTCACCTTGACGTAGGCCGGCAGCGGCAGGGTCTTGTGTGCCGCGCTCATGCCATACAGGTCGTAGAGTTCGCCGTTGGCGGTGTTCTGGCCGTGGAACTTGGTGCCGTACCACGATGCGGTGCCCTCGGCGCGGTAATTGCGCGAGTCCTGCAGCGGGTAGTAGGTCTTGCCCAGCACCGTGTACGGGTTGGCCTTGTAGGCACCGGTGTGCACGGTCGGCGTGGCATCAGGGATCTTGTTGACGTCTACATCCCACCACGGCGCACCGTCCTTGTGGGCACGGTTGATGTCCAGGCCAGGCTGCGAACGGACGACGTTGCCACTGCTCTGGGTGGTCGGGCGACTGGAGGAACAGCTGACCAGCAGCATGCCAACGGTCATGCAGGTCAGCAGCTTGAAGGTGTTGGCAGAGATGATTGCGCGCATTACTTGACGCCCCGTACTTGGACCAGCTGTTGCGCAAGCTGATGAACCGCCATGGCATACATCACGCTGCGGTTGTAGCGAGTGATCGCGTAGAAGTTCTTCAGGCCCATCCAGTACTCGGGGCCGTTGTCGCCTTCCAGGCGGAAAGCGGTAACCGGCAGATCATCGCGCAACGCATCATGGCTCGACCAGCCCAACGCCCGCAACTCTGCGAAGGTTTTCGCAGGTTCGATACCCGTGGTCAGGCCAAGATCTGCCTGCGCACCACTGACCTGGGCACGGCTGACCACGCGCTCGCCGGCCACCCAGCCATGGCGCTTGAAGTAGCTGGCCACGCTGCCGATGGCATCGTCTGGGTTGTTCCAGATATTGATGTGGCCATCGCCGTCGAAGTCCACCGCGTAGTTGCGAAAGCTGCTCGGCATGAACTGCGGCAGGCCCATGGCACCGGCATAAGAACCCTTGAGGGTGAGCGGGTCGACCTGTTCGTCGCGGGCCAGTAGCAAGAACTCTCGCAGTTCCTTGCGGAAGAATTCCGCGCGCGGCGGGTAGTCGAATGCCAGGGTCGACAAGGCATCGATCACCCGGTAATTGCCGGTATTGCGGCCGAAGAATGTTTCCACGCCGATGATCGCAACGATGTACTGCGCCGGCACGCCATATTCTTGCTCGGCACGGGCAAGCACCGCCTCGTGCTGGCGCCAGAAGTCCACGCCACGGGCGATGCGCGCGTCGGTGATGAACATCGGCCGGTATTCCTTCCACGGCTTGACCCGTTCGGCCGGGCGCGAGATGGCATCGAGGATCGACTGCTTGCGCTGCACCTCGCGGAACACACCGTTCAATTGTTCGGGAGCAAACCCATAGTCGCGGCTCATCTGGAGAACGAACTCGGTCACCTGCGGCGAGCCGTCGTAATCACCGGCATGGGCCAGCTGTACAGCGCCGAACAGGCCCACCGCGCCGATCCACGGCGCACAACGGGCAGCCCAGTTACGCACTGCTTGCATGAAATTCTTCACCTTATTCAAACCTGCGCGATCCATTTGCGGTGCGTATGGATCGACATGAGAACGCCAAACGCTGACAGCAGCGTCACCAACGAAGTTCCGCCATAGCTAATGAAGGGCAGCGGCACGCCCACTACAGGCAACAGGCCACTGACCATACCGATATTGACGAATACATATACAAAGAAGGTCATGGTCAGGCTGCCCGCCAGCAGCTTGCCGAACAGGGTCTGCGCCTGCGCGGTGATCATCAGCCCGCGACCGATCAGCAGCAGATAGACGATCAGCAGCAGGCAAATCCCGACCAGGCCGAACTCCTCCCCAAGCACCGCGATGATGAAGTCGGTGTGGCTTTCCGGCAGGAAGTCCAGATGCGACTGGGTACCCAGCAGCCAACCCTTGCCGAACACGCCACCGGAGCCGATAGCCGCCTTTGACTGGATGATGTTCCAGCCGGTACCGAGCGGGTCGCTCTCCGGGTCGAGGAAGGTCAGTACGCGCTGCTTCTGGTAGTCGTGCATCACGAAGAACCACATCGCCACCGCTACGGGCACTGTCGCCGCAAGCACGCTGAGAATCCAGCGCCAACGCAGCCCCCCCATGAACAGCACGAATGCGCCAGAGGCGAGAATCAGCAGCGCCGTGCCCAGGTCAGGTTGGCGGACGATAAGAATGAACGGCACACCGATCAACACCAGGCTTATTGCCACGTGTTTCAGGTGCGGTGGCAAGGTGCGCTTGGAAAGGTACCAGGCGATGGTCGCCGGCATGATGATCTTGAGGAATTCCGAGGGCTGGAAGCGGATCACCCCGGGGATGTTGATCCAGCGCGTGGCGCCCATGGCGTTGTGGCCCATGACGTCCACCACCACCAGCAGGAACACCCCCACCAGATACGCCAGCGGCACCCAACGGGCCATGAAGCGAGGCTCCAGCTGGGCGATGACGAACATCGAGACCAGCCCGATGCCGAACGAGGTGGCCTGCTTGAGCAGCAGGTCCCAGTTCTTGCCACTGGCCGAATAGAGGACGAACAGGCTGCCGGCCGCGAGGGTCAGCAGGATGATCAGCAAGGGGCCGTCGATGTGGATGCGCTGCAGGAAGCTGGCGCGTCGACGCATCACGTCCTCGCTGGAGAGCATGCGATCGAAATTATTCTTCACTGGGCCGTTTCCTGGGCGACGGTGGCAGGCGCGAATTCAGTCTTGAGCCGGCCGCTCTCGTCGAGCAGCCAGGCGTCCATGATCTGCCGCACGACGGGTGCTGCAACGCCGGAGCCGGACTCACCGTTCTCGACCATCACCGAGACCACGATCTTCGGATCGTCGGCCGGGGCGAAGGCGACGAACAGCGCGTGGTCGCGGTGGCGTTCCTGGAGTTTGTTGCGGTCGTACTTCTCGCCCTGCTTGATCGCCACCACCTGGGCGGTACCGCTCTTGCCGGCGATGCGGTACTGGGCGCCGGCCGCAGCCTTGCGGGCGGTACCGCGGGCGTTGTGCATCACTTGCTCCATGCCGTGGGTGACCTTGGCCCAATCAGACTTGTCACGCAGGACGATGTCTTCCATCGGGTTGGGGTCCACCGGCGGCTGACCTTCGATGGTCTTGGCCAGGTGCGGGCGGTTCCACACGCCCTTGTTGGCGATCAGCGCGGTGGCCTGGGCCAGCTGCAGCGGCGTGGCCTGCATGTAGCCCTGGCCGATGCCGAGGATCAGCGTTTCCCCCGGGAACCAGGCTTGCCGGCGGGTAGCACGCTTCCACTCGCGCGACGGCATCAGCCCGGGTGACTCCTCGAACATGTCGAGGGCCACCTTCTGGCCGATGCCGAACTTGTTCATGTAACTGGACAGCCGATCGATGCCCATCTTGTGGGCAAGGTCGTAGAAGTAGGTGTCGTTGGAGCGCATGATCGCGGTGTCCAGATCGACCCAGCCGTCGCCAGTGCGGTTCCAGTTACGGTATTTGTGATCGTAGTTGGGCAACTGGTAGTAGCCCGGGTCGAACACCCGGCTACTGGCGTTGACCACACCACTGTCCAGGCCGGCAATGGCCACCGCCGGTTTGATGGTCGAGCCCGGCGGGTACAGGCCGCGCAGGACGCGGTTGAACAGCGGCCGGTCGATCGAGTCGCGCAGCTCGGCATAGGCCTTGAAGCTGATGCCAGTGACGAACAGGTTGGGGTCGAAGCTGGGCTGGCTGACCATCGCCAGCACCTCACCGGTACGCGGGTCGAGCGCCACCACGGCGCCACGCCGGCCACCCAGGGCGGCCTCGGCGGCTTCCTGCAGCTTGATGTCGAGGCTCAGCACGATGTCCTTGCCCGGCTTCGGATCGGTGCGCTTGAGCACCCGCAGCACACGGCCCCGGGCGTTGGTCTCGACCTCCTCGTAACCGACCTGACCGTGCAGCTCAGGCTCGTAGAAGCGCTCGATGCCGGTCTTGCCGATATGGTGGGTGCCGCTGTAATTGACCGGGTCGAGGGTTTTCAGTTCTTTCTCGTTGATCCGCCCGACATAACCGACCGAATGGGCGAAATGCGCACCCTGAGGGTAGTGGCGCACCAGCTGGGCGACGACTTCCACGCCGGGCAGGCGGAACTGGTTGACCGCCACGCGGGCAATCTGCTCTTCGTTGAGCTCGAACAGGATCGGCACCGGCTCGAACGGCCGACGGCCCTGCTTCATGCGCTTTTCGAAAATCGCCCGGTCATCCGCCGTCAAGTCCAGTACTTCGACGATGGTATCCAGCACTTCCTGCCAGTTACCCGCACGTTCGCGGGTCATGGACAGGCTGAAGCTTGGCCGGTTGTCGGCGATGATCACCCCGTTACGGTCAAAAATCAGGCCACGCGTAGGCGGAATCGGCTGCACATGCACCCGGTTGTTCTCCGACAGCGTGGAGTGATAGTCGTACTGGATGATCTGCAAGTAGTACAGCCGCGCAACCAGCACGCAGATGAGCAGTATCACCGCCACCGCGCCGACAACGACGCGGTTACGCACCAGGCGGGCGTCTTTCTCGTGGTCCTTGAGACGGATCGGCTGCGACATCGGACTGCTTACAGGCTCATTTGTGGTAAGGGTGCCCGGACAATACTGTCCAGGCGCGGTAGATCTGCTCGCCGATGAGTATCCTTACCAACGGGTGCGGCAGGGTCAGCGGCGACAGCGACCAGCGTTGCTCGGCGCGCGCACAGACCTCAGGCGCCAGCCCTTCCGGGCCGCCCACCATCAAATTCACCGTACGCGAGTCCAGGCGCCAGCGGTCCAGCTCGGTCGCCAGCTGCTCGGTACTCCAGGGCTTGCCATGGACCTCGAGGGTGACGATGCGTTCCCCAGGCTGAACCTTGCTCAGCATGGCTTCGCCCTCCTGACGGATCAGGCGGGCGACGTCGGCATTCTTGCCACGGGTGTTCAGCGGGATTTCCACCAGCTCGAGCGACAGCTCCTGGGGCAGGCGCTTGGCATATTCATGCCAGCCTTCCTCAACCCACTTGGGCATGCGCGAGCCGACCGCGATCAGGCGAAGACGCACGACGCTTCCTTATTCCCGGTCTTTGAGCTTGTCGGTGAAGTAGTCGCTGGCGTTTTCCGGGCTGTGGTGCTTGGCGTCGGCGGCACGGCTCTGCTCGGCGCCCATCCACAGGCGCTCCAGGTCGTAGAACTGGCGGGCAGCGGCGGTCATCATGTGAACGATGACGTCGTTCAGGTCCAGCAGCACCCAATCGCTGTCGCCCTTGCCTTCTTCGCCCAGTGGTTGCGCGCCTTGTTTCTTGACCGTTTCACGGACCTTTTCCAGCATCGCGTTGATCTGGCGGTTGGAAGTACCGGTAGCAATGATCATGTAGTCGGTCAGGCTGTGCTTTTCGCGCACGTCGATGACCTGAATGTCCTGGGCCTTGACGTCTTCCAGGGCGCTGATGGTCAGCTTGACCAGTTCTTCGCCATTGATTTTCTGCTTGCTCATATAAAACTCTTCAACTCGTTTGAATGAGGCGCCCTGGGGGCACCGTCAGTTAGGGGCACGATACAGTTCGTGCGCCTCGATGTAGGCCAGTACGGCGTCCGGCACCAGGAACCTCACCGATTTGCCGCTGGCCAGCAGCTGTCGGATCTGTGTAGCCGACACCGCAAGCGGCGTCTGCCAGACGAACGAAATATTCCCCGCCGGGCCGGACATGGCGGTGGGATCGCTCTCCGAGCGCGCAGCCAGCAGGTTGCGCAACTCGTCAGGGGGTTCAACGTCGGCATCCGGGCGTTGCAGCACCAGGATGTGACAGTGTTGCAGCAGTTCTTCCCAGCGGTGCCAGCCAGGCAGGCCGCAGAAAGCGTCCCAGCCCAGGACCAGGAACAGCTGGTCGTCGACGCCCAGCTCGGCGCGCAGCGACTCCAGCGTGTCGATGGTGTACGACGGCTTGTCGCGCTCGAGCTCGCGGGCATCGACGCTCAGGCAGGCTACGCCCTGCACCGCTTCACGCACCATGGCCAGGCGATCCTGCGCCGCCACTTGCGGGGTATCGCGGTGTGGCGGGCGGGCATTGGGCAACAGGCGCAGCTCATCGAGCCCCATGAACTCGGCCACTTCCAGCGCGCTGCGCAGGTGGCCGATGTGCACGGGGTCGAAAGTACCGCCAAGAATGCCGATGCGCCGGACTGCCTGGGCCTTGCTCAACTCAGCAGGACTCCTGACCGCGCAGCTGGCCGTCACCGATCACCACGTACTTCTCGCAGGTCAGGCCTTCCAGGCCGACCGGGCCGCGGGCGTGCAGCTTGTCGGTGGAAATGCCGATTTCTGCGCCCAACCCATACTCGAAACCATCGGCAAAGCAGGTTGGCGTATTGAGCATCACCGATGCCGAATCGACCTCGGCCATGAACTGACGGGCCTGACCCTGGTGTTCGGTGATGATCGAATCGGTGTGGTGAGAGCCGTACTGGTTGATGTGCTCGATGGCCTGGTCCAGGCCGTCGACAACGCGGATCGACAGGATCGCGTCCAGGTACTCGGTGTGCCAGTCGTCTTCAGTGGCCGGCTTGGCATCGATCAGCGCGCAGGTACGCTCGCAGCCCCGCAGTTCGACGCCCTTCTCCTGGAAGCGGCGGGCCATTTCTGGCAGAAAACCTTCAGCCACGCGCTGGTCAACCAGCAGGGTTTCCATCGCCCCACAGATGCCGTAGCGGTAGGTCTTGGCGTTGAATGCCACGCGCCAGGCTTTGTCCAGGTCGGCGTGCTCGGCCACATAAACATGGCAGATGCCGTCCAGGTGCTTGATGACCGGCACGCGGGCATCGCGGCTGATGCGCTCGATCAGGCCACGGCCGCCACGCGGCACGATGACATCGACGAACTCAGGCATGCTGATCAACGCGCCAACGGCTTCGCGGTCGGTGGTCTCGACCACTTGCACCACGGCAGCCGGCAAGCCCGCCGCAGCCAGGCCACGCTGGATGCAGATGGCGATGGCACGGTTGGAGTGGATGGCCTCGGAGCCGCCACGCAGGATGGTCGCGTTGCCCGACTTCAGGCACAGGCTGGCGGCATCGATGGTCACGTTCGGACGCGACTCGTAGATGATCCCAATCACCCCCAGAGGCACGCGCATCTTGCCGACCTGGATGCCCGACGGGCGGTAGCTCATGTCGCGGATGGCACCAACCGGGTCTGGCAGGCTGGCCACCTGGCGCAGGCCGGTGATCATGCCGTCGATGCGCGCCGGGGTCAGCGCCAGCCGGTCAAGCAGCGCTGGCTCCAGGCCATTGGCACGGCCGGCGGCCAGGTCCAGTTCGTTGGCTGCGGCAAGCTCGGCGCGCGCGGCATCCAGCGCATCGGCTGCGGCCTGCAGGGCGCGGTTCTTCTGCGCGGTGCTGGCACGTGCGATGACGCGGGAGGCCTGGCGAGCGGCGCGACCCAGGCGGGTCATGTAGTCAAGAACGGACTCAGTCATGGGTTCGGTGTCTTGGCGAAGGGGAAATCGGCTGATTATAACTGTCGCGCAGGTATACGCCCAGCGGCGGGTGGCGGATGGTAGAAAATGGCTCACACGTTTCCATAGGAAAGATGTAACCGCGCTTATCGAACTGTCCGGGTTCAGCCTCGATTAAGCTATTCGTTGCTATCATCCCGGCCTTTACTGCCACGAACCGCCAGCATGCCAGCCTCAGCCCCCTGCCCTGCACGCGCCCTCCCTGACAGCTTCTTCGACCGCGACGCCCAGACGCTGGCCAAGGCGCTGCTGGGCAAAGTCATTCGCCATCGCCACGGCAACCTGTGGCTGGCCGCACGGATCATCGAGACCGAGGCGTACTACCTGGCCGACAAGGGCAGCCACGCCTCGCTTGGCTATACCGAGAAGCGCAAGGCGCTGTTCCTTGATGGCGGGCACATCTACATGTACTACGCACGCGGCGGTGATTCGCTCAATTTCAGCGCCCAAGGCCCAGGCAATGCGGTACTGATCAAGTCCGCGTACCCTTGGCTCGATGCCATCTCTGGTGCCAACAGCCTGGCGCAAATGCAACTGAACAACCCCGATGCCAGCGGCAACCTGCGCCCGGCCGAACGCCTGTGCGCCGGGCAGACCCTGCTGTGCAAGGCCATGGGCCTGAAAGTGCCGCACTGGGACGCGCAACGCTTCGACCCTGAGCGCCTGTACGTGGAAGACTGCGGCATCGCCGTGCCGCGGGTGGTCCAGGCGCCACGCCTGGGCATCCCCCATGGTCGCGACGAGCACTTGCCGTATCGCTTCGTCGACGCCGATTTCGCCCGCTTCTGCACCCGGAACCCGCTGCGCCGGGGCCAAGTCGAAGGGCAAGACTTTTTCATACTCGAACAAGGAAGCTGAAACATGGGCCAATGGCTCGACAGCCTGACCGGCTGGCTCAGCGCCAACCCCCAGTGGCTTGGCGTGGCTATTTTTGTAGTGGCTTGCGTGGAGTGCCTGGCGATTGCCGGCATCATCGTGCCAGGCACGGTACTGCTGTTCGCCATTGCCGTGCTGGCTGGCAGTGGCGCATTCACCCTTGGGGAAACCCTACTGCTGGGGTTCCTCGGCGGCCTGCTCGGTGACGCGCTGTCGTACACCATCGGCAAGTACTTCCACCAGAACATCCGTCGCCTGCCGTTGCTGCGCCACCACCCGGAGTGGATTGGCAGCGCCGAGGCCTACTTCCAGCGTTACGGCATCGCCAGCCTGCTGGTAGGCCGCTTCATCGGCCCGCTGCGGCCGATGCTGCCAATGGTCGCCGGGATGTTCGACATGCCGTTGCCGCGCTTCATCGCGGTCAGCCTGGTGGCGGGTGCGGGCTGGTCGGTCGCCTACCTGCTGCCTGGCTGGGCTACCGGTGCAGCCATGCGCCTGCCGTTACCGGAAGGCTTCTGGCTGGATGCCGGGATCATCGCCGGCACCCTGGCGGTGCTGATCGGCCTGAGCCTGAACAGCAGTATCCGCGACCAGCGCCACGGAACGCGACTGATCGCAGGCTTGAGCTTCATCGCGCTGACGGCGCTGTTTCTTGGCTGGCCTTACCTGCACGAATTCGACCAAGGCGTGATGACCTTGGTGCAAGAGCACCGCAGCCGGGCCGTGGACGGGACCGTGGTACTCGTGACCCGCCTGGGCGACTTCAAGACCCAGTTCTTCCTGGGCGGCCTGCTCACCGGCTTGCTCTTGTTGGCGCGGCAATGGCGCCACGCCCTGTTCGCCGGCGGGACGCTGATCGCCACCGCGCTGGCCAACGGCTCGCTGAAATGGCTATTCGCCCGGGCAAGGCCCGAGGTATTGAGCGACCCGCTGACCAGCTACAGCATGCCCAGCGGGCACAGTTCGGCGTCGTTCGCGTTCTTCCTGACCTTGGCGGTCCTGGCGGGGCGCGGCATGCCGCCGCGCATGCGCCTGACCTGGGTGCTGCTGGGCTGCATCCCGGCACTGGCGATTGCCTTGTCGCGGGTCTACCTGGGGGCGCATTGGCCGACCGACATCATGGCCGGGGCCTTGCTGGCCTGTTGCGTGTGTGCGCTGAGCCTGACGCTGGTGCAACATCGCCAGCCGCTCACTGCACTGCCGCTGCGGGTGTGGTGGCTGGTGTTGCCGGCGTGTACCGCGTTGCTGGCGTTCTTTGCCATGCATGCGCTGCCTCACGCCCTGCTTCGATACCAGTATTGAGCTTGCCTGTACTGGCCTCTT